>NZ_JBSPKY010000080.1:0-1052 GCF_053848025.1 Mesorhizobium sp. 128a
GTCGAGCCAGTTGCACCTGTCGAGCCAGTCGCACCGGTCGAGCCGGTTGCTCCGGTCGAGCCAGTTGCACCAGTCGAGCCGGTGGCGCCGGTCGAGCCAGTTGCTCCGGTTGAGCCGGTTGCTCCGGTCGAGCCGGTTGCTCCGGTCGAGCCTGTTGCCCCGGTCGAGCCAGTTGCACCTGTCGAGCCAGTTGCACCAGTCGAGCCAGTTGCACCTGTCGAGCCAGTCGCACCGGTCGAGCCGGTTGCTCCGGTCGAGCCAGTTGCACCAGTCGAGCCGGTGGCGCCGGTCGAGCCAGTTGCTCCGGTTGAGCCGGTTGCTCCGGTCGAGCCGGTTGCTCCGGTCGAGCCGGTTGCTCCGGTCGAGCCTGTTGCCCCGGTCGAGCCAGTTGCACCTGTCGAGCCAGTTGCTCCGGTCGAACCTGTTGCTCCGGTCGAGCCGGTTGCACCGGTCGAGCCTGTGGCACCGGTCGAGCCAGTCGCACCAGTAGAGCCGGTTGCTCCGGTCGAGCCAGTCGCACCGGTCGAGCCAGTTGCGCCGGTCGAGCCGGTTGCACCGGTCGAGCCTGTGGCACCGGTCGAGCCTGTTGCTCCGGTCGAGCCGGTTGCACCGGTCGAGCCAGTTGCGCCGGTCGAGCCGGTTGCTCCGGTCGAGCCGGTTGACCCGGTCGAACCTGTTGCCCCGGTCGAGCCTGTCGATCCAGTCGAGCCGGTGGCTCCGGTCGAGCCGGTTGCTCCGGTCGAGCCAGTCGCTCCGGTCGAGCCTGTTGCTCCGGTCGAGCCGGTTGCACCGGTCGAGCCGGTGGCACCGGTCGAGCCGGTTGCACCGGTCGAGCCTGTGGCACCGGTCGAGCCTGTCGATCCAGTCGAGCCGGTTGCTCCGGTCGAGCCGGTTGACCCGGTCGAACCTGTTGCCCCGGTCGAGCCTGTCGATCCAGTCGAGCCAGTTGCTCCGGTAGAGCCGGTAGAGCCGGTAGAGCCGGTAGAACCGGTAGAACCGGTAGAACCGGTAGAACCGGTAGAACCGGTAGAACCGGTAGAACCGGTAGAACC
>NZ_JBSPKY010000081.1:0-992 GCF_053848025.1 Mesorhizobium sp. 128a
GAATCGAACCCAAGAGCGAACGCTGCTGCGTGAATTATAGTGTTAAAAGGTTGTTATTGCTGTATTTTCCGGCGACGGCGGAGAATTTCGCGCTATACGCGAAGGGATTACCAAAGGCGCTTGTTGGCGAATGCATGTCTCGAACCGGACTTGAGGTAACGCTCGAATGATGTCGCCTTGGTCTGGCTTGAGAAGGCCGCATAGGTGACAATCCGCCAAGGCAGAAACTTGGATGTATGACTGGATTTTCCTGCGTTGTGGTCGGCGAGCCGCTGTTTCAGGTCCGACGTTATGCCGACATAGCGCTCGCCTTCGGCGGCTTCGCTCTCAATAAGGTACACGTACCACACGAACCGGCCCTCCTTCGCCAAGGCTTCGGAGGGCATCCTCTCCGCCATCCTGCTTCGCACGAATTGTTGGGCCTGTCCTGCGAAGCTCGAAGAGCGAAGCAGGATGGCGGAGAGGATGGGATTCGAACCCACGAGAAGCTTTTGACCTCTACTCCCTTAGCAGGGGAGCGCCTTCGACCACTCGGCCACCTCTCCGTTGCGCCGCTGGATAGAGAAAAGCGCCGGCACAATCAACAAGCCGGCGCGATAATCGCTGAAAAATCCGCATTCGGCCGAAGCGGAACCTTCGCCGTGCGGCGATTCTGCGGCAGCTCGCGGGCCGGCGAGTCGGCGGCATGGCCGCAATTTCGGCAGGCGATCGCCGGATTCGGCCCCATTCCAAGGCTCGGACCAAGGCTTCCGGGGCCCTCAATGGTTAATGAGAGCTTTCGGACTGAGGCCAAATCGTGTCATTTGTGCAACAACGCCAGGGGATAGCACCCGGATAGCCCTTTTGCCGGTACGATCATGGTTGAACGCCGCCGCCTCATGGGTAATGTCGAATTCGAAGGAGCGGCGCGGTGCGCATCTTTTTCGGTAGTGGGGATGGGGCAGGGAACGCTGTCCTTCAGCAAAGAATACCCAGACCCGTTTTTTAACTTT
>NZ_JBSPKY010000082.1:0-883 GCF_053848025.1 Mesorhizobium sp. 128a
CCCGCTCGGCAAGGGTGTCGATTGCCTTCTGAACGATGGAGATGACGAGTTCACGCTCGTCGCCCACAAGCTGAAGGCGCGGTGCCCGGGTCCATTCCGGGGCGCCATAAACCAAGTTTTCGGCGAGCTTGATGTACTGCACCAGCTTAACGTGGGTGTCGAGGTGAAACGAGGGCGTCAGGATCCGGTAGAGCGCGCGGGCTTCATCATAGCGGTTTGCGGTACAGAGCCCGAACAACTCGACGCACTCCGCGGGCCAGACATTGGTCATGCCCGAGACCCAGCCTGTGACGCCGAGCGCGGAGCTTTCCACGATCAGGTCATCAACGCCGCAGAAGACACTGAAGCGATCACCGAACGCCACGTACAGGTCGGTTGCGCGGCGAATGTCGCCGGATTCCTCTTTGATGCACACGATCTCCGGAACGTCCCCGAGGTGCCTCATCACATCGACGGTGCAATCGACGCCGTAGGCAATGGGATTATTGTAGATCATAAGGGGCAAGGAGGAAGCGGCGGCAACTCCCCGGTACCAGTCGACGGTTTCACGAGGGTCGGTCTTGTAGCCGAGGCTAGGAAAAACCATTAGTCCTTGGGCCCCAAACGTCTCGTAGAGCTTCGCGTTGGTGACAGCGCTTTCGAGCGTGATCTCGGCAAGCCCGGATAGAACCGGCACGCGGCCGGCCACGACGTCCACGGCAGCCCCAATAATCTCTTCCCGTTCCTTCAGAGACATTGAGGCGTTCTCGCCCAGCATCGGAAGCATGATGACGCCGGAAACCCCGGCCTTTACCAGCCTGTCGACACTCTGGGTTGTCGCCTGGAGGTCAACCCTGCCCTCCTTCGTCAGCTTGGTAGTTACAGCCGGGAAAACGCCAGTCCA
>NZ_JBSPKY010000083.1:0-881 GCF_053848025.1 Mesorhizobium sp. 128a
GGGCCGGCAAAGGCTTGCAACGGCGCAGCCGGCGGCCAAACATGCCCCTGCTGGCCCGCCTGCTCCGACAATTCGGCGGACGACAGGTACTGCTGCAGTGGCATCCCGTCGGCCATGTCTTCATCCGTCGCCAGAAAGTCGTGCGCAGGCAGTTCGATCGGGCCAGCCATGTCCATCGGGTCGTTCGGCGACGGAGAGAGACCCGTCAGCTCCCGCACGAAAGCCCACATCTCCGGACTGATCTCAGTGTTTTCGGGGATCATGCGTCATTTCCTTTGTCTTCGATGTTCCGTGTCACGGCTTGATGTAGCGCCACGGTAAAAGCGGGATGCGGTATCGCCAACCGGCGACGGGACAGCGCGCAGCTCGTCGCCGGCTCGATCGGCAGGCCGTTCTTCAATCGGGGATTCAGCTCAGCGCCTCTTTCAGGTCAGTACGATCAGCGCGGTCGCGCGCAGACCTTGACGAAAATAAAGAGAACCAGCAGATGGTCGCATGCCGAGTTGCCGCCGCAGCTCCATGCGGGACAGGTCCAGGCGGCGGCGTTGCCTCAACCGCCGGCGCCCGCTTGAAGTGTCCAAGCGGCAGAAGGCCAACGCACCTCGCCGTGGCCATCGCTGTCGAGCTGTGTGCGCAAGATATCCATTGTCGGTGCAGTGCCGCAGCATGCTTTCGATCATAGCCGCGACCTCGGAGGAGGTCCGGCACTCGTCCATGGTTCGCATGGCTGTTTCCATTGCGTCGGAAAGGTGGTCATGGGTCAACCATTGCTGAGATTGATGCGCGGCCCACGGGCAGGCCATCTTGCTCCTGTCTAGCTGCGTGTTCCCGGAGGCTGGCATGCAAAGGGGATATGCTACAATCCGCGTGCGAGTGCATCG
>NZ_JBSPKY010000084.1:0-866 GCF_053848025.1 Mesorhizobium sp. 128a
CAAACATGGGTCAATTCTCGGTGGAAATATCCTGTGTCGCCGGGTCAGTTCTCAGTGGCAATCAACAGATTGCCGAGCGCTCGTGGCCCGATCTCGCAATTCCCCTGCACCCAGCCGATTACCTTGTCATCCAGCAATGCCGAGGCCACCTGGTCGAACTCGAGTGGATGGATCTCGAGTCCGGTCCGGTCGATCTCATCAAAGACGAAAGGCTGGCCTGAATACACGTTCCACTTGATCTTCGCATTTCCAGTGAAATGCCGCATCGCGTCGACCGCGGTCCCGATCGCAGACCCCGTATCGTTTGTGCACGGCGGAATGAAAACATCGGAAAACAGATTCGTGTCGATCCATCGGCGGTTCCACTCGCAATTTAACCCGCAGCCGCCGGCAATCAGCAGCGGAAAACCCTTTGGCATGTTCTTCTTCGCAAAGGCATGGAACGAATCGAAGATGGCGTCCGAAACTCGCCTGGCCAGGTCGGTGAACTTCTGATGGGTTACGCCAATATTGTGGTAGGGCGAATTCCGCAATTCCTCCTTGCTCAGCAACTGCGCAATATTGTCGCGTGGAAGCAAGAAGTCGATCAGAGCCTGCTCGTTAAGATCGGGCGTTCCGGTCTGCCCAGAGGCGCAAAGCGCCATTAGCTTACCAGGGTCTTCATCGCGCAACCGTCCTTTGGGTAATGTGAAGTTCGGATCGGCAAGTGCATAGAGGAAAGAATATTTGTCGCCAGGGCCCGTCATCACTTTTCCTAGATGCGCGACCTGCAGTCGCTCATCGATTTCATAGAAATCGCCGATGCGGCGCGGCGATCAACGTGAGAGAGCAGCGTCAATCAGGATGAGAATGCCGGCGGCTTGAGG
>NZ_JBSPKY010000085.1:0-820 GCF_053848025.1 Mesorhizobium sp. 128a
CGGAGCAGGCGGGCCAGCAGGGGCATGTTTGGCCGCCGGCTGCGCCGTTGCAAGCCTTTGCCGGCCCTGGCGACAGCGCTCCTGGATTTACTGCCGCCGACCGGGGAGCGATTGCCAATCCGCAGGACGACGGGCAGGACCTAGGCATGCTCCTCGACTGGGCGGCGCTGGACCACTATCAGTCGTCGGATGAAGCCGTCGACGGCGAGACGCAGGCCCGCGAGCATCTGTCCGGGCAGGCGTTTGGGGAGCAGGAGCATGTTTCGCGGCCCGCCGTGCCGATGGAAGCGGGTGCTGGACCAGGCGATAGCGCTCCTGGATTTGCTGCCGCCGACTGGGGAGCGACGCCCGACGACGAGCAGGATCCGGGCGGCCTCCTCTATCCGTCGGCGGAGCCGGACTGGCTGCAGGAGCAGCAGTTGTTCCGCAAGCAAAATGCCCCCGAACCCGTTGCGGGACCAAGCGATAGCGCTCCTGGGGTTCCCACCGAGGGGAGGGCATCGGCCGGCGCGCCATTGCAGGGCGAGCCGTCGGTTCCGGGATTGACGGGCCTCACGCCGCCGCTCCCCGACCCGACGGACATGGATAGCACGATCGGATTGACAGTGGACGGTTACTTTCCGGCGTCGGACGTGGACGGCGAGACGTATCCGCAGGCCCACGAGCATCTGTCCGGGCAAGCGTCTGGGGAGCAGGGGCATGATTGGCCGCCGGCCGCGCCGTTGGAAGCCAATGCCGGACCAGGCGATAGCCCTGCTGGGTCTTGTGCCGCCGACGGGGGAGCGCCGGAAGACTACAGGCAGGCCATCGACATCATAGT
>NZ_JBSPKY010000086.1:0-765 GCF_053848025.1 Mesorhizobium sp. 128a
GGCAGCACGCCCCTCTATGAGCGTATCGGCGACGATGCGGCTCTGCAGCAGGTTTCGGATTGCCTTGACGCGATGCGCGAGACCGTCGCCCGGCACGGCGGTGATTTCATTCACTCGAAAGGCGATGACGTGCTCAGCCTGTTCGAGAGCCCGGAGGCGGCGCTGAGGGCCGTCTGCCAAATCAGCCGCCAACTGACGAAAGGGCCGTTGAGCGCCCGTATCGGATTGCATTTCGGAACGGTCATTCGCACGCGGGGCGAGGTATTCGGTGATGTTGTCAATGTTACCGCAAGGTTGTCCACCACGGCCAACCCCGGGGAGGTGCTGATCAGCCAGAGCTTTTGCGAAGCCCTTTCCGCGAAGAGCCGCAAGGGCCTGCGGCTCCTCGACAAAATGGCCTTGAAGGGGAAGCAAGAACTCTTCGATGTCTATACCCTGTGGAGCGACGATGGGGCCCTCAGTACGCAGACCATCATCCGAGGCACCACTACCGATAGACGCTCCGTCCCGCAGCGGCAGATCAGTCTGGTCATCCGGTATGAAGATCAGTTGCGATCCTGTCGAAACAACGAATCCGTGACCATCGGCCGATCTGCGGAATGCAATATTGTCGTCGAGCGGCCCTGGGTTTCAAGGCACCACGCGACCTTCACCATTTCGAATGGCAGGCCCCGGCTTGTCGAGAGAAGCTCGTCGGGCACATTTGTGTCGATGGGACCTGGGCATGAAATATTCGTACGGCGCGAAGATATTCTCCTCTTCGGC
>NZ_JBSPKY010000087.1:0-765 GCF_053848025.1 Mesorhizobium sp. 128a
TGAGACAGCGGTGCAACCCCATCAGCGGAATGGCTCGGCTCACGTCCCGGCAGGGACGCCTCAGGCGCTCAGATCCTGAACGCTATTCGCAAGATTTCATGCTGTGGCGCCTGCATTTCGATCAAAGAACTCACCGGTCTTGAGCATCGAATGCATTATCACCGCCAGTTTGCGCGCCACGGCCACGGCAGCTCGTTTGAAGCCAACCCTCTCCCGGAGCTTGAGGCCCCACGTGCGCAGGCTGCTGTCGATCGAGCTGCGTGTCAGGATGACCGCCGCAGCCTCATAGAGAAGTCCCCGCAAATGTCGATCGCCGCGTCGGGATATATGGCCGTCATAATCGACTTCTCCCGATTGGTAGCGGCGAGTTGTCAGGCCGATCCAAGCGGCGACAGAGCGGGACTTCTTGAAGTTGCCCGGATCTTCAATGGCAGTGGCGAAAGAGGTTGCGGTAATGGCGCCGATGCCGGGGATCGACATGAGTATGCGGCATGCTTGGCTTTGACGTGCATCTGCGACAAGCTGGCGCCCAAGCTCGGCGGCACGGATGCGAATGCTGCGCCAGGCTTCCAACATCGGTAGCACGACAGGAGCAAGCTCGCTCTGATCGATAAGAAGGCTCCGGACATTCTTTTCGAATGTAGTTCCCTTACCGGCGGGAACGAGCAAGCCGAACGTTTTCATGATCCCTCGGATCTGGTTGGAAAGCTCGACGGTGATCCGGACCAGCCGGGTGCGTGCTGCCACGAGCGTGCGGGTCAACAT
>NZ_JBSPKY010000088.1:0-747 GCF_053848025.1 Mesorhizobium sp. 128a
TTCCGAGGCTTAGGCTCGTTCTTTCGCCCCAAGAGAAGTATCAGCACCACGGTGCGCATCGACTCGTGCTCGCGGCTATCAACCTCAACCGTCCAATCGTCGTTGCGCTTGTGCCATACGAAATCGCAACCGCGCAAAGCCTCCCGAAACTTATCTGGGTCAATGCCCGCCGCCTTTGCCATTTCGGCGGCGTTAGTTGAGACTGGCATGGCCGGACTCCGGATATAGGAACGAACCACTCCCGGTGGCCGGGCCTTGAGGTGGCTAGAAGGCTCTGGCGCATGACATGTTCCATCGAAAACGAAAAATGCCCGCCGGGCGCGTGGCCAGCGGGCAGAGCTCTCATGATGGAGACGATGCACTGAATGGGCCAGTGCAATAAGCCAATTTCGTCGGCGAAGAGATGTTCCAGGCATCAGGCAATTTTCTCATGGCCGCGCGGCCGGCTGCGAAAGCCCGACAGTCGGGGTTCTGCACTGCCGACGCGTCCACCGCCTCCTGGCGCCCCGCTTTGGCCCGCAGGAAGCCTTCTTGGGCAGCCACCCGATATCTCGCCATCGCTTCCTGCCTCTCGCGCTCCCGCTCCAGCCTGTAGACCTCGGGCAATGGTTGCCAGTCCTTCGGCTTCAGCTTCATGCACCACTGCGGCCGGCGAAAGCCCCAGTGTTCGATCGCGACGAGATCAGACCCATCGAACCAGCATGAAACGTTGAGCTTCGCGAAATGCAGGCACCGTGCCGCCCACCA
>NZ_JBSPKY010000089.1:0-556 GCF_053848025.1 Mesorhizobium sp. 128a
GCAGCATTCGCATCCGTGCCGCCGAGCTTGGGCGCCAGCTTGTCGCAGATGCACGTCAAAGCCAAGCCTGCCGCACCCTCATGTCGATCCCCGGCATCGGCGTGATCACCGCGACCTCTTTCGTCAGCGCCATTGAGGATCCAAACAACTTCAAGAAGTCCCGCTCTGTCGCCGCTTGGATCGGCCTGACGACCCGCCGATACCAATCGGGAGAAGTCGATTATGACGGCCATATATCCCGGCGCGGGGATCGACATCTGCGGGGGCTTCTCTACGAAGCCGCGGCGGTCATCCTGACACGCTGTTCGACCGAAAGCAGCCTACGCACATGGGGTCTCAAGCTCCGGGAGAGGATCGGCTTCAAACGAGCCGCCGTGGCCGTGGCGCGCAAATTGGCGGTGATCATGCACACGATGCTCAAGACTGGCGAGTTCTTCAATCCGAGTGCAGGAGCCATAGCGTAAATCCAGATAGCGTTCAGAATCTGAACGCCTGAGGCGTCCCTGCCGGGACGTGAGCCGAGCCATTCCGCTGATGGGGTTGCACCGCTGTCTCA
>NZ_JBSPKY010000008.1:0-264347 GCF_053848025.1 Mesorhizobium sp. 128a
ATCGAGAAGGATCGGGTCCGGAGAGACGTTGACGACTGGTACTCGATGCAAGGTTGGTAGGCTAGTTTTCGCAGGGGGCGCTTCGGCGCCCCTGATTTTTTCCGCCTAAAACCAAGCTAGCGAGCTAAATCGCGGCGACAAACGTGGTGAGGCGCCCGCAAACGGTCAGGCAAATCCGCAAAATTGACTGGCAGCCGGAACATTTTAGGGAACTCGAATGTTCGACTCCTTATGGACAGCCTACTCTCAGCAGAACAATTGAGGGCCGCACGGTCTCTATTGAATTGGTCGCGAGTGCGACTCGCTGCCAAGGCCAATCTTAGTGAAATGACGATCAGGGAATATGAAAACGGGGTTAGGAGCCCGAGGCCCGGCAATATCACCGCTATGCGCCGGGCTTTGGAGGGCGGAGGAATTGTCTTCACGGAAGGGAGCCCATCGCTCGCACGCTCTGAAGGTCCGAATAGTGATCCCCACGGCAATAGAACCTGGCGCCGCCGGCACCGCCTCTAATTGAGTCGTCGACCGAAGACCCATATTAACAATTTCTGGTATATTGCTAACCTGGCCGGCTCTCATAACTGGCGGCGGTGCTCGCCTATGCGCGCGCCCGCCCGACCCTCTCGCGCCACTCTCCGCTCGCACGGCCACTCCGAATAGGGCGCGGACATCGTGTGATGTATGAGGCCGATGCGCTTGTCATCGCGGCCCGCGGCTCGGCATTTCGGGCAATGGAAGAACGGCTGCAGGTCGTTCACCATGCAGGAATCATCCAAGCCGCGATGGCCGAGCGCGACTAGGTTGAGCCGGCTCTGATGATTGCAGCCTGTGGTCGGGCAATGGATAGTGGCCTCGTGCCCATGGTCGCCCTCACCGGGTTAGGGCGGGAATTTCTCATCTTCGTCGACCAGGAAAAATCAGGCTTCGTTCGCAGCAACTAGTATGGTCCCGCTCTACATCGCCGCTATAGGCGCCTCAATGCCCGCTTGGCGCGGTCTGGCGCTACCGGCGGCGGTAAGGAGACCACAATGGACGATCAGATCGAAGCGTTTCTAAAAGCCTATCTCGCGAGATTTCCGGATGCCTTGGGGCGCATGGAATACGTGATGTTGCACCCGTTCGACGACAATGACGAATGGATGTCGCGGAACTTCCGGGAGATCTATGAGGTCCCGCAGTCAATGGAATTCTTCACGACGTACGCCCAGAGCGAGCCGAGCGCGATCCACCATTTAGTCAGGGATGTCGCGAGACGTGTGTCGGACGGGCTGGGCCTATGAGGAAGGGCAGATGATGATGGCAGATGATGCCTATGTACAAGCCTACCGGGGCGGCGGCTTAAATGCCGTCAACGCTCTTCTCAAGGAGCATTTCCCGGCCGACCGCGATCGGGTGTTAGTCATGGAAGGTCTTCAGGACACCGGCTATTGGGCGATCACCTGGCATGAGAAGAAGCACCCGGACGGCGGAATGTACCGCGATTTCGGACTTGTGAAAGCGTACCTCGGCGACGAGGACGAATAGGATCATCGGGCCGCTTCATGCCCTTTGGCGCCGGCCCCTATCGGCCGATACGCCTTCGCAATTGCCTTAGAGGGGCAGTCCAACGCCAACTCTTCGAGCGCTTGAGCGCCTCCATCTCCACCTTCAAAGCCTCCCTTTCTATCGCGAGAGCCCGTACTTCTGCCGCAAGAGCCTCCGCTCGGCCGTTATCTGGGGCAGCGGGCGGAGGTGGTGTGGGCGGCGGGTCGGGTCTAACCAGGTTTTCGAGACGGTCGACCGCAAGTCGGTTAACGGCGTCGGCTGCTGCTTCGCGAATGATTGCGGTCCAGCCATCGGGATCGACAGACATGATGTCCCAGAAGACCTTTTGTTCCAGCTGTCCTGTCGGAATGGCGACCCGCAGCGGCGCTGGATACCAGATCGATTTCTCACACGCGTTGATAAATCCCGTCAGCCTCGGGTTCCCGGAGTCTCTGAGGTTTCTCCACTTGGCGGAGAAATGCAGGCACGTTGGAAGGCGAAGGTAGCGCACGGCGGCGAAGCCCTTGGTGAGCACGATGCGACGCCAGATCTCCCAGTCTCCCGCCCCGTTCACATCTTCTGGCCACACTGTCCGCTCCGCAAGAGCGCTGGCGCGATATACGACGCCTGAGGCCGCTATCGTGTTCCCTCTCGCCATGAATTGACGCCGCTCTTCGGGAAAAAACAGGTTGGTAAGATCAGGACCGCAAATGCCATCGGTCGAGACCCAGAGGACCTGCCCGTAGACAAGTGCCACCGACGGATCGACGAACTGCCCGCGCATGAGGGCAAGATGATCCTGCATCATCAAGTCATCGTCGGCGGCGAAGGCTATCAATTCCCCGCGTGACGATCGAAGCGCCAGATTTCGATTGGCATAGCCAAAGTGAGGCGCCTTGGGGAAATCAAACCAACGAATGCGCGGGTCGGAAAAGCTTTTCACGACCGCTTCGGTCTCGGGTGCTGCGCCGTCGCCAACGACCAGAAGCTCGAACGATTGCTCCGTCTGCGCCAGCACCGACTGGATGGCATAGGCAAGAGAGTCGGGACGATTATGGGTCGGCATCAGGACGCTGAAGACCGGCGGCGCGTCTACCATCCCTTGAGGTCGCCAAAGTCGACCGGGATCAAATCGGTATCCAGCGGCAGCCGGTATTTGTCGGGATTGGCGTGGTCATATTGCATTGTAGGAAAATTGATCGCTCTAACGTCCCTCGTGCCGATGTTGTGGTCCGCGTGCCAGACGAATCTAGGGATGTTCATCAGGCGTGGCCGGGCTGAAGACAGAACAATCCGAAATACCTGTCCGCAGGTGCTCGACTCGGGCCTTGGGTCATACAGGACCACCTCCATTTCTCCATCGACAACGAAGTATCGATCCTCGTGAAGCTTATGCAGCCCCCAACCCTTCACCGTTCCCGGTCGGATGGTAAACATGTAGCAAAAGACCAGCGGATCGGGGTGCCAATTCCATCGGGTGTCGTAGATTTCGGTGACGCTTCCCCTGTCGTCGATGTGAGCGGTCATGTCGTGGAACGACAGGCCATCGGGAACCTTGGCAATCGGCTTGCCGGATCGAACCGTCTCCTGATCCTTCGTCGCCCCGGCCAACGTCTTTTCGAGAATATTCTGTATCATAAGACTCTTCCAATCTAACTAGCATTGGCGGTGCCTCTCATTGCCCTTCTTTTAATTGTCTTTCAACGGCAGCCGTGGAAGGCCACGTGACGATATGTGCGCGAATGCCCGCGCCCGGTATCCCGAGGTGGTAAGCGAGAATGTCGTCGTAGCGCCCGCCGTTTCCATCTTTCTGCGATTGGAGAGAGGCGCGGAACTGCCACTTGATTTTCGGGCGGCTGACCTTGCCCGACTACGCAAACAGATTGACGAGGTAGTGACACTCGCAGAAGACCCGCCACTGAACATCTCTGTCGACATCGGCGCCCTTGTCGTGCTCCTGCTCGCTGCCGGCGGCTGGCGCTGCCGTCGCACGATATGCTGAGAAAATCTTATGAACGCCCGGCCTATGCACGCGCCCGTCCGACGCTCTCGCGTCATTCCTCCCGATCGCGCGGCCGAATGGGGCGCGGAGAGCGTGTGATGTATGAGGCCGATGCGCTTGTCATCGCGGCCGGCGGCGCGGCATTTCGGGCACGGGCAATAGAAGAACGGCTGCAGATCCTTTACGGGAGCCTCTTTGCGACTTGCGCGCCACGCCATTGTTCGCTCCGCGCCGCGACGATGCGAGCGCAGTCAGTGCGAAGCGTCCCCGGAATGGTCGCGGTCCGCTCCAAGCCAGGTAAAAATAGCCAGCGCTATGGTCATCGCGACGCCGACGAGGAGAAGAAGCACCGGATAGATCAGCAGTTTGACGTCGTCCTGCGTAACCTTGAACACCAGAACCAACCCCTCCAGAAATACCGCGATCGAAATGATCGTGACGAATCTCGCGAAATTGCTCCGGAACGTCGACTTGCTGTGAAGGCCTTGCTCCAGCACCTGCTCCTCGAACAGATGCTTGGTGACGTCGAGGATTGCGACCGCGATCACGACATAACCAACCGCGTCGATGATGGTGTACCCGAAGTCACCGGCGGCGAGCAGCTGAGGCGCCTGGATGATCGCTTTCACGATCTGATAGCCGGCATAGCCGACCAAGATTGCCGCCAGCAGAAGAAGAATAAAAGCTGCGACCGCCATCATCCAATAGCCCAGTTGTTTCATCGGTTCCCCCCTCGGCTTTGCAAAACCACTGGTGTCCGGTCAATTCGGAACCAATGGCGACGCCTCTTCGCACCGGTAGACCATGCATTGCCCGTCGGTGGTCGGCACATACCTGACCCTCGGCACCGAAGGGGCGTCGCACTCGTTGCCAAACTGGCGGACATAGCGGTCATAGGTATTCGGCCCGGTGGTCAGCACCGCGGCCTTCTGGCTCTGGATCAGTGCCTGCGTCTGTGAACACGTCATCTTGCGTGTGTCAGGCCGAGCGTCGGCGAAATTTGTAGCAACAATGATCATTGCTGCAGCGCTGAGCATTGTCTTGTGTAGAGGCATGGCGGCATCCAAACAGAACATCGTATCGCTAAATTCGCATCTTGCGATGCTGTTGCGCAACGGTCATTCGGTCACTAATCGGCGAGTAGGCCCAACCACTCCCACGTCTCCAGTACATCGACATCCCGAAGTCGGTCCCGGGTCGAAACTGCAAACCACCCTCGCCCAGCGTCAAGCATATGCTCCAATGGCTGGACGAGACTTCCCGAAGCAATCGCAGCCGCTGCCAACGTCAGGCTGCCCAGCGTAACGCCCTGCCCCTGCTCGGCGGCGGCAAGCCTGGGACCGCGCCAAGGGCCTTGAATAGGAACCGAGGAACAAGCATCCTGCCGTGATGCATCCGCCATACGTTTGGCAACGCCGTCTTTACCGGCGGATGTCAGGGTTCAGCCGTCATTGTGCCTTCATCGATGACGGCGGATTGTGGCGGACGCGCCACGGGTGGGATCGGCAGGATGCGGGCTTGGGAGACATCGCAGGCGGACCGGCGGCAGGCCAGCGGCGGGAATGGTCTGCAAGCGTGCTTTGCCTTCCTCGTCTTGACGGCCTTGTTGGTGCAGCGGGCAGAAGCGGGTGAGAAAATCTCGCATATACTCGATAACACCAGCATAGCCTCGGCCTACTCAGCCGGATCGGACCTTGTGACCGCCTACACATCGGGCATGGCCCGCAGCCGTCTCGCTCTTGCAGGGGGCGCCGGCCGGAACAGCCTGGCGGTCCCGCTGGAACCATGGTTCCTGCGCGCGGAATTCAGGGCCCGGACATGGCGCGCGGCCGATGGCAGCCTGCTGCAGGGGTTTGCAGGCACTGGCGGCTTCCGGGTAACGGTCGGAAATTGCCTTGCCCGCTTTTGCTCCGCCAGCGAATGCAGCGATGCCGGTTGGCCGCTCTACACCTGCAGCGACGGACGCAAACGAAAAATGTCGGCCACCGACTTTGTGACGGCAAGTTTCGATGGCGTCTCCTACCGGCGGTTGAGCGCCGCCAGGGAGTGACGCTGCAGGCAGTACGAAAAATCCTCACGGCTGGTCGTGCGCAACCTGTGGCCAGCGCTGCAGGGCGGCGTGGCCGCCTTCGGTCAGCGCATAGACGCCGCGCTCGGCCCTGGCGAACCAGCCATAGACATTGTCCACCAGGATGCTGGGCGCGCGCGGCGAAATCGCCTTCAGATCGCGCGGGCGTTTCGGGCCATCGGTCATGGCGGCGGCGCAGGCCAGCGCATCCTGCCGGTAGGCGGTCATGATCGGCGCGCGCGAACCGCCGCCGGCTACCGGATCGCCACGCCGGCGCTTGTGCTCTTCCATCAGCCGCGAACGGCGCTTCGGATCGCGGCGCGGCGGCAAGGCGGCCGGGCTGAGCGGCAATTCGACGTCGCCCTTGCCGCTGACGGCCAAAAGCCCGAAGCCGAGCCGCCGGCAGAGCGCGCGAAAACGGCGGTCGTGCTCGCGGCCCTTGCCGCGCGCCGACATGCGGGCCGCCAGCCACACTTCATCAGAGGCGGCTGCGCGATCGATGCCTTGCAGGACCAGTTCCAGGTTGAACTGCAGTTTCAATTCGCAAATGACCAGCACCGGCGGCTCGCCATCGCGCACCGCCACGATATCGCAGTTGCCGATTTCGCCCTTGACCGTGAATTCCAGGCTCTCGAGAAACCGCTTCACCGGGACGTAGAGAGACGTTTCCTGCATGGCGCAGGCATAGCCGATTCGGACCGCGTCGCGACAGATCGGCGTGGCGCAGCTCGATCCTTCAGACGGCTAAATGCGCTTGCCCATCTGGTACTGCGCCGCAGCCGCATCGTCGGCAAGCAGATGCATCTCGTCCTGAACGGCGGCAAAGAACCGGCGAACATCGTTGGCGGCCGAAGCCGCGTCGGTGCCGGCAGTGATGGCCTTGTCGAGGAGTTCGCGCGCGGTGGCCTTCCAGAACGATGTGGCCAACTCGCCATGCAGCCTGCCCAGCCTGGCTGCCACCTCGCGCACCAGCTTGGTCTGCCGGTCTAGCGGGAAGGCATGCACATTGGCTGAGGACATATTCTGCACCATGACACTGACGCAACGAATCAGACGCTGCTCTATGCCTCATGCCTAACCGTGAAGTCGGAAACGGAACCTTAACGCTGCGGAGTCCGCGAGTCGCCTTGGGCAAAGTCCAAACCGGAACTCGGCGGCTGTCGGCTTTAAATCCGCAGGCCCCTCGCCTCGCCGCCGCGCTTGACTGTCACCATCATGTCCCTGGCCAGCAGGCCGCTGACCCGGCAGAACGCCATGAAGGCGCGGCAAGCGTCCTCGGTCTTGACCACATCCACCGTGGCCCCGAAGCAGGCATTGAACGCCGCCTCAAAGACCTTGCCCTGTCGCTTCTTTGGCCAGCCGTGCAGGACATCCAGCGCCTGTTCGACGCTGTAGATCTCCTCTACCGGCTGCCCGGGCGCAGGCGCGATACGCACCGGCACCTCGAATTGCAATCTGTCCATGCTGCGTCTCCCGAACTGGCGCAGCCACAGCAACGCCGTTCGTTCCGAAAAGTTGCTTTGACCGCTTTTCGCGCAAAAATGTGTCGTCAGTGCGGTCTCGGCAGTCGGGGAGCGCTTGGCTCTATTGGTTCGCCGGATCGGTCTCGGCCTCATACGCCATGCGCACGGCTGTGAAGAGCACACAGGGCGTCGTAAGGCATGAATATCGTGGCGCCGGCCCCTCGCCGGCAGTTCTTCCTTGAACCTTGCGGCTTCCGGTGCCAAATCTGGGGGAAATTTCGAACGGGCTGATATGCATGGCCCGCTGACAGACAAAAACGGACACTATGGTCACCTATCTCGACGCCGCCACGGCACCCCTCAGGAACACCGGCCAGATCCGCCTTTACGGCGAAGAAGGCCTTGCCGGCATGCGCAAGGCCTGCGATCTCACCGCGCGCTGCCTCGACGAACTGGTGCCGATGGTCCAGCCGGGCGTCACCACCGAGACCATCGATCGTTTCGTCTTCGAATACGGCATGGACCATGGCGCGCTGCCGGCAACGCTGAACTATCGCGGCTACACCAAATCGTCCTGCACCTCGATCAACCATGTCGTCTGTCACGGCATTCCCGACAACAAGCCGTTGAAGGACGGTGACATCGTCAACATCGATGTCACCTACATCCTCGACGGCTGGCATGGCGATTCCTCGCGCATGTACCCGGTCGGCACCATCAAGCGCGCCGCCGAGCGTCTGCTCGAAGTCACCCATGAATGCCTGATGCGCGGCATCGCGGCGGTCCGGCCCGGCGCCCGCACCGGCGCCATCGGCGCCGCCATCCAGACCTTTGCCGAGGCCGAGCGCTGCTCGGTGGTGCGCGATTTCTGCGGCCACGGCGTCGGCCAGCTCTTTCATGACGCGCCCAACATCCTGCACTATGGCACGTCAAGCGAAGGCGTCGAGATGCGGCCGGGCATGATCTTCACCATCGAGCCGATGATCAATCTCGGCCGACCGCATGTGAAAGTGCTGTCGGACGGCTGGACGGCGGTGACCCGCGACCGCTCGCTGTCGGCGCAGTACGAGCACACGATCGGCGTCACCGAGACCGGCTGCGAGATCTTCACGCTCTCGCCAAACAAGCTCGACCGCCCGGGCCTGCCGGCCTAGTCTCCCAACCAAAGCCTGAAAGGGAAATGCGGGCTATGGGGAAAAGTGACGAAGACGAGCGGGGGTTCTTCTCCGAGCGATGGATTGAACCGCCGGCGACCTACAAGTCACCAAAGGACAAGGCGCCAGAAGACAAACCGACGGAGAAGCCGCATTATCACGGCCATCGTGACCGCTTGCGCGAGCGCTTCGTTGCCGGCGGCGCGGACGCCCTGCCCGACTACGAACTTCTCGAACTGCTGCTCTTTCGCCTGATCCCGCGCGTTGACACCAAGCCGATCGCCAAGGCGCTTTTGGCGCGCTTCGGCACATTCGGCGAAGTGCTCGGCGCACCGGTGGCGCTGTTGCAGGAGGTGAAGGGCATCGGCCCCGCGGTGGCGGTCGACCTCAAGGTGATTGCCGCTGCCGCGCAGCGCATGGCGCGCACGGAGGTTCGCGACCGCGAGGTGCTGTCCAACTGGACGCAGCTTCTCGCATACTGCCGCTCGGCCATGGCGTTCGAGAACCGCGAACAGTTCCGCATCCTCTTTCTCGACAAGAAGAACGTACTGATCGCCGACGAGGTGCAGCAGGTCGGCACCGTCGACCACACGCCGGTCTATCCGCGCGAAGTGATCAAGCGCGCGCTGGAACTCTCGGCCAGCGCCGTCATCCTGGTCCACAACCATCCTTCAGGCGACCCGACGCCGTCGCGCGCCGACATCGAGATGACCAAGCAGATCATCGACAGCGCCAAGCCGCTCGGCATCGCCGTCCACGACCACATCATCATCGGCAAGAAGGGCAATGCCTCGATGAAGGGCCTGCTGCTGATCTAGATTCCGGAACCCGGTACCTCACGCGTTGCCCCAACGTCTGGCCTTCCGAGCCAGTATCAACGGGCTCGACTTCACCTTCATGCTCTGGTTTCATGAGGCCAGTGAGGCGGGACGTTGAGACATTCCAATGACCGAGGAAAGTGGTGGACCAGAAGAAGATTTTGTTGCTAAGTATCTAAAAAATATAGACGCGGTATTATCTTGAGATATGCCAGATGATATTAAGAAGATTATAATCCAACATGTAACCGAAACGGACGTTGATCCGACTCAGCGGGTGATTGAAGAGCGCAGGTGGCGCTGGACGACACCAACAGCTATTGCGCTGTCGCCAATCCTTGTCCTCAATCACCATACAATTGAGGACGGTCAAAGTCGCTCAGCGCGGGCCTTCATTAGTTGATACAGCATGTCGCGAAAGCGACGAAGCCCTACGAGCCACTTCTGTCTCATCACTTTTTCATCCTCGTTAGAAGCAACGTGCTTCGCAGACTGATTCAGATGAACTCGGCGGCCATGGCCGCCCCGACCAGCGAAGTGGCGACACCGGCGGTGCGGATGGCTCCCGGCCAACCGGCGAGTTTGGTGGCGGACAACCCACCCACCGCATGCAGGACCGAGGTGGCGAGGACGAAACCGACGGCATAAGCGAGGCCGCTGGCGCTTTCGGGAATCTCCAGGCCATGGGCGTTTCCATGGAACAATCCGAACGAGGCCGTCAGTGACATGGCGACGGCAATGGGCAAAGGCTTCGCCAGACCGACCATCGCACCGAACACCACGAGCGACAACGCGATGCCGGTTTCAAGGGAGGGCAAGCCGATGCCGGCGACTCCGAACAGGGCTCCGACGATCATAGCGGAGACGAAGAACAACGGAACGAGAAGAACGGCGCGCCCGCCGGTTCTCGCGGCGATCATGCCGACAGCAACCATCGCGAGCAGATGGTCGATGCCGAAGAGAGGATGCTCGATGCCGGCCAGGAAGCCATTGATGTGATGGCCGCCCGGATGAGCGAACGCCAGCGAGGGCGTCAAGGCGGCTAAGGCCGAAAGGGTGGTCATGCCAAATCTTGGGAACGTTTTCATGATTGGATCTGTCCGATGAATGAGGTTGGCGGATGAGTTCAATGTCCCGGAACGGCGAATTGCGAGGCAGCGGAACGGTCGGCAAGCGCGCGCGCTGCGGCGAAGCCGAGATGTTTTTGCTGGGTGCCATCGTGATAGATGAAAGCAAGGCGACGGCGGTGCGATGTCAGGCGCGCCGGCAACGGATGATAGGCCACGCCGGTACCGCCGACGAGCGGCATGACCGCGCCGACATCGACCAGATCCTCGGTCTCGACGCGCAGCAGATGAAGCCTCACGCCGCCGTCCTCCATTTCACCGACAAAAGGTATGCCGGCGAGACGCAGGAAGCTGGACGGGTCCGGTGCCCGCGCAAATCCTTCCAGGAAGGCCGTTTCAACAAGATCGAGATCGACCGACGCGGGATCGACGGGCGACTCCTGGGCCTGGTCAGGTGGCAGATGCGGCGTCTGCCATTGCAGCGGCTTGCCCGCGGGCCCGTTGTGGCCGAGAGGGCGATCGTCGTGATGACCATTCGGCCCATGAGGATGGTGGCCGTTGCCATGGTCATGGCCATGGTGGTGATGATCGTCGTGCATGGTCAAAAACTCACCGGTTTGTCGATGATGGACTTATGCTTGCCGAGATTGCCGTGGGCGACCATCGAGCCGAGCGCCTCGACGACGACGCGCACGCCGAAGAGCGCCGTGATGTCTGAAGTGTCGTAGGGCGGAGAGACCTCGACCACTTCCAGCCCACAGATGCCGGGCGCCGTCACCAGCCCAAGCAGCTTGAGCGCCTCGCGCGGCAGGAAACCGCCAGGCTCTGGCCATCCCGTGCCGGGCACGAAACCGCAATCAAGGCTGTCGACGTCGAAAGAGATGTAGACGGCATCGGTGTCCTTCCAGGCGAGTTCGAGAGCGACTTCAGCCGCCTTCTCAAGCCCCATCTGCTCAATATCGGAAATGGTGAGCACGTTGGTGCCCCGCTTTCTCGCCTCCGCAACGCCGTAACGGGGAACCTGCCAGCCGCCAATGCCGAGTTGCACGAGATTGGTCGCCGAGACGTTCGGCAGATTGGTTGCCCAGTACCAGGGCGTGGTGTGCATGCGCTCGTCGAGATCCTTTTCCTGGATGTCGATATGGCGATCGAAATGGATGATGCCGATGCGCTTGGAGGTCACGTCGGCGATGCCGCGCACGCAAGGGAAGCCGATCGAGTGGTCGCCGCCCAGCATGATCGGCAGCGCGCCCGACGAGGCGACATGGCTGACGCCCTTGGTGATCTGGTCGAAGCTCTTTTCGAGGTTGGCCGGAATGGTGAAGACGTCGCCGGCGTCGCACAGCGTCATCTGTTCGCGCAGGTCGACGCCGAGTTCGTAATTGTAAGGCGTGTAGAGCGCCGAGATACGGCGGATGCCTTGCGGCCCGAAACGGGTTCCCGGCCGGTAGGTGGTGCCGCTGTCAAAGGGAACGCCGATGACGGCCGCATCATATTTGCCGACATCGCGGACGTTTTCGACATAGGGCGCCTTCAGAAAGGTGTTGATGCCAGCGAAATGCGGCAGCTCGCCGCGCGCGAATGTCGGGATCGACTTGTCGATGATCGAATCCGATCCCGGCAGGCCCATGTCCAGCGCCCATTGCTGCTCCTTGCGCCAGCCGCTTTCCGGCAGCTTCCCCTCGGCCTCGATCGACTTCCAGCCCTGCGTGCCGCGGGCATCAAAATCAGGATGGTGCAAACGCCGCGCCGGCTCCCTGGCGACCAGGCCCGCACGGCGATGGCTGCGTTCTGGAATGTCCGTGTGCATGAAAAACCTCCGTTACGACGCCGTCGTCGCAATTGCACTGCCCAGCCGGGTCGTCCCGACCATCGCGGCCACTTTGGCCACGTCTTGTGAGGAAGCCCGGTTCTTGCGGTCGAGCTTCAAATCGTAGGTGATCGTCGCGCCATAGGCGGACGGGAACTGGGGGTCGTGGCGCACCTTGTCGAAGACCAGCACGCGGGTGCCGAGCTTGAAAGCCTCGCCGATATCGTGGGTGACCATGACCACCGTCATGCCGTGCTCGGTCCATAGCTCGGTCAGCAGTTGATGCATCTCGACACGAATGCCGGGATCGAGCGCGCCGAACGGCTCGTCGAGAAGTAGGATCTGCGGACGGCCGAGCAAGGTCTGCGCAATTGCAAGCCGCTGCTGCATGCCGCCGGAGAGCGAGGCCGGATAGAGATCGCGCGCATGGGCAAGCCCGACCCGTTCCAGCATGGTTTCGGCCGCTTGTCTGGCGCTCTTGCGCCTGGCACCGAAGACGCGGCCCAGCGGCCCGCCAGAACGAAAATCTTCGACCAGTAGCAGGTTCTGCAGCGCGGTCAGGTGCGGAAACACCGAATAGCGCTGGAAGACGATGCCGCGCTGCGGCGTCGGCTCCGGCTCGATCAGCCGATCGCCGACGACGACCACACCGCCGCTCTGCTGTTCCTGGCCGAGCAGAATGCGCAGGAAGGTCGATTTTCCGCAGCCGCTGGCGCCGACCAGCGACAGGAACTCGCCGGGCTCTGCGGTGACATTAACCTGCTCCAGCACGCGGGCGTCGCCGTAGTTCTTCTCGAGCCTGTGGACGACGATGCGGCTCATTTGTCTTGCACCGGATGAGCCCAGGGGGAGATGATGTGCGAAAGTCGCACCAGCAGCCAGTCGGTGATGACGGCCAGTAGCGTGATCCAGGCGACATAGGGCAGGATGACGTCCATCGACAGATAACGGCGGACGAGGAAGATGCGATAGCCCAGTCCTTCGGTGGAGGCGATGGCTTCGGCGGCGATCAGGAACAGCCAAGCCGGCCCAAGTGCCAGCCGCACGCAGGTGATGAGGCGCGGCGTGACCTGAGGCAGCACCAGCCGCAGCACCATGGTCCAGCTGTTGCCACCAAGCGTCTGTGCCTTGGCCACCAGTTCGGTCGGCAACTCCATCACCCGGTTGGCAATGTCGCGCACCATGACCGGGGCGACGCCAAGGGCGATCAACGTGATCTTGGCCGTTTCTCCCAAGCCGAGTGTGATGAACAGGATTGGCAATAGCGCCAGCGGCGGGATGACACAGATAACGGTAATGAAGGGAAGCAGGAAGGCCTGCACCCGCGGGATGAAGCCGATGGCGATGCCAAGCGAAAGCGCGACAAATGTTGCCACACCTACGCCTGCGAACAGCCTGACGAGACTGGCATAGGTGTCGACCCACAGGATGAGGTCGCCTGAGCGCTTGTCCGGAACCGTGGCAAGGTCGAGGAAAACCGACCACATCTGTGTCGGCGAGGGCAGCAACTTGTCGGCAGGGTTGGCGGCCAGCCTTTTGCCCGACGCTATCAGATAGGCGACCACTACGACCAGAAATGGCAAAGCGCCGAGAAACAAGGCGCCACCTCGGGAGACCCTTGCGTTGATCAGGCGTAGCCGCACTTTCGACCGTGGCCGGCCGGCACGCGCGATTTCTTGGCCAGCGTGCTGTCCGGCATTCACCATACCGATTCCTCTGGCCAACATATCGCGCAAGCCTCAGAGCGATCCAGCCGCCGCCTGGGCCATAAAGGCCGGATCAAAACGCAGTTTGACATTCTTTGCGTCGCCCAGGGTCGAGCCATCGGGGAAACTCATGCCGATCACGTCGACGCTTGGCGCGTTGGTGCCGAGGATGCCGTGGGTGAACAGGAAGTTGCGAACGAGATCCATCGTCTTCGGCAACTCGGTGCCCTTGGTGAAATCGACCGCCTTGGCAGGCTCGAAGAACATCGCCGTCGATGCAAGCTGCGCATCGAAGCCGGCAAGATCCGTACCCGACGCCTTGGCCATTTCGTCCTTGGCCGCCTTGCCCTCGGGCGAACCCGAGGCAATCAGCGCCATCGCCTCGTACCATGCGCCGACCAGCGCCTTGCCCAATGCCGGATTGTCTTTCAGCGTCCCGGTGTTGACGACCATCATGTCGATGATCTCACCGGGGATCTGCGTCGAATCGAACACCTTGTGGGCGCCAGGCATGGCGACGATTTCCGCGACCAGCGGGTTCCAGGTGACAACCGATGTGACGTCGCTGGTGCCGTAGGCGGCGACCATGTCGGCATCCGAGGTGTTGACCACCGTGATGTCCTTCTCGGCAAGCCCGACCTTCTCCAGCGCGCGCGCCAACAAGTAATGCGAGACCGAGAGTTCGACGAGATTGACCTTTTGGCCGGCAATGTCCTTGAGCGCGGCCTTGTTCTTGAGGATGACGGCGTCGTTGCCGTTGGAGAAGTCGCCGATGATCAGCGCGGTCGTGTCGACGCCGCCACCGGCCGGGATCGACAGCGCGTCCATATTGGTCATCGCGCAGCCATCGAAGCCGCCAGCAGTGTACTGGTTGATGCTTTCGACATAGTCGTTGATGCGGGTGACCTCGACTTTGATGCCGTACTTGTCTGCCCATTTCTTCATGATGCCGCTGTCGGAAAGATAGCCCCATGGCATCCAGCCGACATAGATCGACCAGCATATCTTGAAGTCTTTCTTGGGCGCCGCGTCGGCGGCGGAAACCATGGCAAGGCTGACTGATGCGGCTAGGATGATTGCTGCCAGTTTGCGAAGCATTGCGTACCCCTGTTCGCGATCCGGATCGCGTCCGGACTTTTGTTGGGGTTCACAGAGCGCGCATCCGGGAGAGGTTCGCGCCAGCAAACCCGTGCAGGGTTCTCCCGGGATTTTGGCCCGCCGTGTTCCGCCGGATGCCTCAATGCATCCTGGGCGGTTGCATCTCTTGGACCAGCACCGCTCTAACGCGGTCGGAACCCTAGACGCTCTGCACCCAAAACAATATGCAAGGTGTGTGCCAGGTTCGAACGGCACGGTTTTGCACGACATATTCGCGTGCGCCGGCGCGTCGATGATAAAAAAATCATCGCAGCGCCTGAAGATTGGGCAGCCTCCACGGCGATTCTTCAGAAAAATGCCCCTGCTATCACCATAGGAAGTGCAGTTCGATTCGGTGAGGGTGGGGAAGACCCCGGGAAAGGTGAGCGCATGCAAGACAATGACGAGTGCAGTAAAAAGGTAACCGCTTGCCAGGGCAAGCAGGGACCAGCCGCTTTTGCTCAGGGCTGGCCGGCATGGTCGAGATCAGTAAAGGCCGCTCCTCCACTAATCTTCCCTCGCCTCGATTCTCTGATCGACTTTCTGAACGTGCGTGTGCACGTCGCATCCCTTCTACATCATCGATGGGCGAGCAGCTTGCATATGCTCTGCGAGGACGAGTCTCAAATCAAAGACATATCGGGCCTTGGTCAGGCGATCTCTCTCCCGACCGCAGCAATGAGCATTCGGAATCCGTGGTTAATCAGGACGCCAGAATACTGAGCAAATGCGATCGTGCCCAAACGTGAAAGATCACAAGGGATCACTTGAAACATACCCCAATTACCGGCACCGCCTTTTCAGGCGGAGATCACAAGTGATTGATAACTATTATGAATCTGGTCATAGTGCCATGATGCACAACCATCCTTCAGGCGACGCCGTCGCGCGCCGACATCGAGATGACCAAGCAGATCATCGACAGCGCCAAGCCGCTCGGCATCGCCGTCCACGACCACATCATCATCGGCAAGAAGGGCAATGCCTCGATGAAGGGCCCGCTGCTGAGCTAGGGCGGCGCCTCGCCAGACCTGGCGGCCGGACCATCTGCCGCTGCCAGTAAGGCGCTAAACCTCGTAGTAGTGAAGCTCGAGCAGCAGGCACCCTGTCTGCGACCGAAAGGGACCGTGATGGACGCCAGGTGGGCGGCAGGCATAGGTGTTCGGGGCAAAACTCAGCGACGGCTCTTCGACCGAATATCCGCCGACGATGAGGTCTCCCGATACCAGATAGACCTCTTCCCAGTACTCATGCACGAACGGCACCGTCGTATAGGCGCCCGGCGCAAACCGCAGCAGTCGCGTGCGGCTCCCCCTCTTGCCTGCCTCGTCGAGCCGGCCGGCAAGAATCTTCTGCTCGATGCCGGGCGGGTACCCTGGGGGCGCATGCCAGCCCTCCCCGTTCATGTCGATCGCGTGGAATTCCTCGTGTTCCTTGCGGATCGGCATGGCAACCTCAAGCGGCAACGAGAGCGCCGCGGGCCACTTCGTCGTCCAGCGAATAGCTGTCCAGCATGTGGTCGACGAGCTGCGTGCAGCGGTCCCAGTCGAAGGTGCGGAAGCTGTGCCCCTTGGTCACGAAGGTGGCGCCGGCATAGAACATCTCGTACTGCGTGTGGCGCGAGGCGAACTCCGAGCCGACTGCATCCCAAGCCAGCTTGAAGAATTTTACCCGGCCCTCCGACGAGGCGACCGGCGATTGCTGCGTCTTTTCAATCAGACTGCGCAACTCCGGATCGGCGAAATCCTGGACGGAGGATGGCAGCATGATCAGTCCCCCGCCCGCCAGTTCCCGCAAGGCGAGGATCACCCCACCATAGAGTTGCTGTGTCAGCACCTGAGCCGAATAGAGCGTATGCGCGTCGGGCACGAAATGGGCCCCATGCATGCGGCCCTTGACCTCCATGGCGTGTACCAGCGCGTCGACCATGGTGTTCTGCGCGGCGAGCGCCCCGAGCGTCTCGCGCACCTGCGGAAAGTTGATGACGCCATTGGTCTCGGCGATTCGCCGGGCGATGCCGACGAGGAAACGCATCTTCACCATCAGGCGGATCTGCGCCTGGTAGTTCTGGAAGACATGCGCCGGCGTGGCATGGAACTGCCGCTGGCACATGGCGATGTCCTGGCTGACGAAGACGCGGTCCCAGGGGACTTTCACATCGTCGAAATAAAGCACGGCATCGTTCTCGTCGAAGCGGCTGGCGAGCGGATTGTCGAAGACGCTGACGGCGCTCTCCTCGTAGGATTTGCGCGACAAGATCTTCAGCCCGCCGGCATTCATCGGCACGGCGAAGGACACCGCATAGGGCTCGTCCCCCTCGCGCAGCGGCTGAATGCAGGTGACGAACACCTCGTTTGCCATGATGCCGCCAGTCGCCAGCATCTTGGCGCCGCGGATTGTCAGGCCTGCGGCGTCCTGGTCGACGACGCCGGCGGTCAGGAAGCGGTCCTGCTGCTCACCCGCCGACTTCGAGCGGTCGGCCTGCGGATTGAGGATTGCATAGGTGAGATAGAGTTCATTGTCCCGGGCGTAGCGGTAATAATCGGCAAGTGCCGCGGCGCGCACCTTGTCATAGGCCTCGAAGACCTCGATCCCCATGAACATGCCGGAAATGCAGGAGGCGACATGGTCCGGCGCGCGGCCAAGAAAGCCGTAATGAAGCTCCGTCCAGGCTTCCAGCGCTTTGCGCCGCTCGACGAGGTCGGCATGGCTGCGCGGCAACTGCCAGATGCGGTTGGCCCGCTGCCCGCCACTTTCGGGCACCTCGAAGGTCATCAACTCCCGGTTTTCCGGCCGCGCCTGGAAGTCGTAGAGCGTGCCGACCGACCGGATCGTCTGGCGAAAGGCTGGATGCGCTGTCACGTCACCGGCCGCCTTGCCGTTGATATAGACCTGTCTGCCGTCTCTCAGCATCTCAATATGCTGCGCCCCGATCTTGATCATCTTGCCCTCCGCGATCAGTAGTGGATGTCGAGCGGCCAAAGCGGCGCCGTGAATTCCGTTGGCTGCAATGATGCGTAGCGTCCCT
This sequence comes from Mesorhizobium sp. 128a, assembly GCF_053848025.1. Lineage (NCBI taxonomy): Bacteria > Pseudomonadati > Pseudomonadota > Alphaproteobacteria > Hyphomicrobiales > Phyllobacteriaceae > Mesorhizobium > Mesorhizobium sp. 128a. The sequence continues at coordinate 17,778 of NZ_JBSPKY010000008.1, forward strand.
TGCTGAAAACCAGCGGCTGCCGTTCGGCGAAGGACCGGAAATGTTTCACCCTGGCGATGAACAGCACGTGATCGCCGGCTTCGTGCCTGGCCCACGGCTCGCAATCGAACAGTGCCGCCGTGCCGGGCAGCACTGGGGCGCCAGAGCGGCCCTGCTCGAACCGCACCCCTTCCCATTTGTTGGAAAGGGGCTTGGCGAAGCGGTTGGAAATGTCCTTTTGGTTTTCGGCAAGAACATTGACCGCGAAAGTGGCGGCCTGCTGCCACAGTGGCAGGCTCGGCGAACGACGGTCGATACTGAATAGGACGAGGGGCGGGTCGAGAGACAGCGAGTTGAACGAGCTCATCGTCATGCCGAGTTGCACCCCGTCGGCGAAACCGGTGATGACGCAGACGCCCGTCGGAAACTGTCCCAACGCCTGCCGGAACGCGCGCACGTCGAAAGCCGTCTCGATATTCATGCCCGACCCCTCTCGGCACCGATCTGCTATGTCATCAAAATCAATTCACCCAAATCTGTTGCAGCACTGCCTGCCCATTGCCGACCTGTTTCTATAACTGCCCGCGACTGCCAAACCCTGCACCCCAGCTTGCCGCCACCGGCAGCCGCAATGCAACGAGGGTCCGCGCCAAATGCTCTGCGACGGCTGCTGCCGCCTGGTCGGGCTGCCCGCAGCGTATGCCCTCGACGATCGCAGTGTGCTCGACGAGCACGCTGTCGCCGCGCCCGCCAGAGAGCATCATGGCGTGGACGCCCATTCGCAATTGGCGGTCACGCAGGCTCTCATAGAAGTCGGCGAGCACCGGATTGCCGGCGGCGCGTACGATCGTGCGATGAAACTCCCGGTCGCATTCGATGAATGCAACGGGATCGTGCAGCACCTCCGCCTGCCGGGAGATCAGCCTATCGAGTTCCACGGCAAGGGTGCCACCAAAGCCGGCTGCCTGCCCTGCGCACCACTCCTCCACCAGGCTGCGGGCCTGCATGATCGCTTCGATCTCCGCCTCGGTGATGGGCGGAACATAGGCGCCCTTCTTCGGCCAAATCTGTAGGAGGCCATCTGCTTCGAGCCGCAATAGCGCTTCCCGCACGGGCGTCCGCGACGTTCCCGTCTCGCGGCAGACCTCTGCCTCTGTAAGGAACGCCCCCTCGCGGCTGGGCAAGGTGAGCACATGCTGCTTCAGCCAACGGTAGACCACGTCCTGCGCAGCATCGGCGCGTTGCCCTATGGCAGGGCGTTGTGATTGATGTCGCTCCATCATAGACAAAATGTATACATGTTGTCGTCAAGAGACTCAAGCTTGAACTGCTGCTGGAAATGCGTCTCCGGGGCGGCTGATTTCCGTGCCGCCCTAGCGCTATCCTCGCTAGCTGAGCGATCCGGCTGCTTGCGAGATGAGCCCGGCGATCTCGTGCGGGTGGGAGATCAACGACAAATGGCTTGCCTTCACTTCGATGGTCTTTGCGTTCATGCGCTTTGCCATGAAGCGTTGGAGATCCGGATTGATGGTGCGGTCCTCGGTCGAGACCGCATACCAGCTTGGCTTCGAGCGCCAGGCCGCTTGCGTTGTCCGTCCGGTGAAAAGCTTGTCCGAGATCGGCCCTTGGACGGCGTAGAGGATGCGCGCCTTCTCGCGAGGAATACCACCGGCGAAATCCCGCAGGAAAGCCTCCTCGCCGAGCTTGCCATAGCCTTCGGACCAGACAAGCCCGGCGGAGGCGGGCGGCGCCGCAAAAGTCTTGGCGAGCGCCGTGTAATCTTCGCCCGCATCCGGCGCGCGCGCCGCGACATAGATGAGCGAGGAAACCTTTGGATCCATTCCTGCCTCGGTGACGATCATGCCGGCAAAGGAGTGTCCGATAAGGACTGTCGGTCCATCCTGGAGTGCGATGGCACGCCGCGTTGCCTCGACGCCAGCCTCCAGCGTGGTCAGCGGATGCTGGACGACGGTTGCGTTGAGGCCGGCACGTTGCAGCAGGCCGACCACCTCCGACCAGCACGAGCCGTCCGCATAGGCGCCATGGACCAGAACGACATTGCGAACCTTGGCGGCCGTCTGCGCTCGCGTCGCGCGAGAGCCGGCCAATAGGCTCGTCGCCACCCCAGCGACGAGCGCGGTGGAGAAAGTACGCCGATTTATCATGGTCATGGATTCCTTGAGAGGTTGGCGGATCGCGCCCAGACTTCCGCTGTGACGCGCCGCAAATGCTTCGCCCGGCGCCTACCTCCAGTCTTCGCAGCCTGCCGAGGCTCCGTTACGGCCGTCACCGCTTCGTGATCGCATGCCTCGGCTCTCGCCGAGCTCGGGGCCTTTTGCGGGGGCTGAATCCGAACGCGCGCTTTTCAGCTGGCATGCATCTCAAGCGCCGGCACCGAGCCTGCCTTCCAGCAGATCGCGCTGCTGCTGCAACTCGGTGGAGACGAATTTGGTGAAGGCGTGGACGCGCGCCGTGCGGCGCAAATCGTCATGCACGAGCACCCAGAGCGCCGAGCCGATCTCCTCGATCAACCCTCCGACCGGCACAAGCCCGGGCAGACTGTCGCCGAGATAGCAGGGCAATGCGGCGACCCCCATGCCGGCGCCGGCGGCATGAGACATCGTCACCAGGGAATCGGCGCGGAAGGCAATCTCGACATCGGGTAGCGACGACCGCATCCAGCGGGCGACGCCTGTGTTGGCCAGGCTGTCATCTGGCGCGATCCAGCGCAGCGAATCGAATGTCGGCTCCGCTGGCAGCGTCTCGGCATAGGCGCGCGCCGCATAGGCAGCGAAGGCGACTCCGGAAATGCGCCTGCCGACCAGAATTTCCTGCGGTTGCGACACCGGCCTGATCGCCACATCGGCATCCCGATGCGTCAGATCGGCGATGGTATTCTGCGTCATCGCCTCGACCCGGATGCCGGGATGAAGCTCATGAAACGCCGCCAGGATCGGCGGCAGCACCGACACCATCAGCGTGTCGGTGGTGGTCACCCGCAGCGTGCCTTCGAACCTGAGATCCTGCCCCGACAGTTTGCGCGTCAGTTCATTGACCGTCTCGGCCATTGCGCGCGCGGCACCCAGCAACTCCTCGCCGCCGGCGGTGAGCGTATAGCCCCTCGGCAGCCTGTCGAAAAGACGGATGCCCAGCCGCGCCTCGAACGCGTTGACGCGCCGCAGCACAGTGGTGTGGTTCACGCCCAGGATCCGCGCTGCCGCCGCAAGTGATGCGCCGTCGGCGACAGCGAGCACCATGCGGAGATCTTCCCAGTCGATGTGGTCGCGAGAGCTGTGCATTTTCGCAGATAGATAGGGAAAGAGTCGCGGCTTGCGAGCCAAATAAAGTCTTACCTGTGCAAAAATGCAGGATCAACCGGCAAATCGGCAGATCGATCTGCATCAGCGCGCACGCCATATGGAGCCGACGACGAAGAACACGCACGCTCACACGCTCCAAATTCAGAGAACAAAAATGGACATCCTTTTCATCCCCCTGGCGCTCGTCGCCGGCGCTCTGCTCGCGGTACAGGCCGGCGCCAACGCCCAGCTTTCAAAGGCAGTCGGCTCGCCCTTTGCCGCGACCACGCTTCAGCTTGCGATCGGCGCGGTCGTGCTGCTGTCGATCACGGCCCTCACCGGAACGACGCCAGCGCTGCTCGCCCTCGGCAACACCGAATGGTGGCACGCGATCGGCGGCATGGCGTCGGCCTTCTACGTCGTTTCGACCATTCTCCTGTTCCCTCGCCTCGGCGCCGTCGTGTCGGTCGGGCTGTTCATCGCCGGCCAGATGCTTGCATCCTTCGCCCTCGACACATTCGGCTGGCTCGGGATCCCCGAAGCCGGACTGCGAGCCGGACCAGCCTTTGGCATGCTCGTCGTGCTTGCAGGCGCTACCCTCATCGTTCTGGGACAGAAGGGCGCGGCCGACAATCTCGCGCCCTCGAAACTGGGCTGGATCGGACTGGCGCTGCTGGCAGGCGCCGTGCTTCCGGTGCAAGGCGCGGTGAACGCTCTGCTTCGGCACGATCTCGGCGGCGCGCCATTCGCGGTCGGCACCATTTCATTCCTGGTGGCGATGCTGGTCATGGCCGCCGTGCTTCTGGCCACGCTTTCCGTGACGAAGACGCCTCGCCCTCGCCTAGCGGGCCTGTCATCGATGCCCTGGTGGGCTTGGCTCGGAGGTTTTGCCGGCGCGACCTATGTCACGACCGTGTTCACCGCCATCCCCGTCATCGGCGCGGCGGTAGCCGTCAGCCTGACGGTGGCCGGCCAGCAGGTTGCCGGCATCTTCGTCGACACATTCGGCTGGTTTCGGCTGCCGCAGCGGTTCGTCTCAGGCGTGCGGCTCACCGGTGTCGTGCTGCTTTTGGCCGGCTGCATCGTCATCAAGGCGCTTTGATCCGGTGTCACCAGCCATGCATGGTCCACCGCCGCAAAAGCGATTTTTTGCCCCTTCCACAGCCGGCTCTAGAATTTCGATCGCAAATCACGCATGATGCACTCGGTATTTTCCCGGGACGGCTTCGCGCCCCCTGAAATACCGGGAGGAACGGGACATGCCCATCGTGGTTGTACTCGTTTTGATCGTCGTGGGCTCAGTGTTGTTCCACTTCCTGAGCCCATGGTGGTGGACTCCGATTGCCTCGAACTGGGACTATATCGACAACACCATCATCATCACCTTTTGGATCACCGGCGTTGTCTTCGCCGCCGTGGTGTTGTTCATGGCCTATTGCGTCTTCCGCTTCCGTCATCGGGAGGGGAACCGGGCGGCCTACGAACCGGAGAACAAGCGGCTCGAATGGTGGCTGACGATCGTCACCGGAGTGGGTGTCACCGCCATGCTGGTCCCCGGGCTGTTCGTCTGGAGCCAGTTCGTCAACGTTCCAAGCGACGCAACCGTGGTCGAAGTCGTCGGCCAGCAATGGCAGTGGAGTTTCCGCTTGGCAGGCAAGGACGGCAAGCTCGGCACATCCGACACCCGTGACGTCACCGCTGAAAATCCGCTGGGCGTGATCGCCAAGGACCCCAACGGCCAGGACGATGTCGTGGTCGAAGCGGCCGACCTGCATCTGCCGGTCGGCAAGCCGGTCAAGATGCTGCTGCGCTCGATCGATGTGTTGCACGATTTCTACGTGCCGGAATTCCGCGCCAAGATGGACATGATCCCGGGCTCGGTCACCTATTTCTGGTTCACCCCGACCAAGACCGGAACCTTCCAGGTCCTGTGCGCTGAACTCTGCGGCCAGGGGCATCCGATGATGCATGGCATCGTCATGGTGGACACCCAGGAAGACTATGTGGCCTGGCTCGACCAGCAGCAGACGTTCGCGCAATTGTCGGCGCCCCAGCAGACGGGCTCGGCAGAACAGGCGCCGGGCAACGCGACGGTGTCAGCTTTGAAAGTTGCGGCAAAACTCGAAACTGTCGGGTCCCGCTGAAAAAGGGCACGGAGGTGCTCCTAGATGGTCGATATCACGCCTGCAGATGCCGTCCCGCCCGCCGAAGTCGCGGAAATCGAACTCTACCATCCGCACAGTTGGTGGACGAAATACGTCTTCTCGCAGGACGCCAAGGTCATCGCCATCCAGTATTCGGCAACCGCAACGGCCATCGGCCTGGTCGCGCTGGTGCTGTCCTGGCTGATGCGGCTGCAGCTCGGCTTCCCGGGCACCTTCGATTTCATCACCCCTGAGGCCTACTACCAGTTCATTACCATGCACGGCATGATCATGGTGATCTACCTGCTCACGGCACTCTTCCTCGGCGGCTTCGGCAACTACCTGATCCCGCTGATGGTCGGCGCCCGCGACATGGTCTTTCCCTATGTCAACATGCTGAGCTACTGGATCTATTTGCTTGCGGTGCTGGTTCTGGTGTCGAGCTTCTTTGCGCCTGGTGGGCCGACCGGTGCCGGCTGGACGCTCTATCCGCCGCAAGCCATCATGACCGGCACGCCCGGCGGGCAGGAATGGGGCATCATTCTTATGCTCGTCTCGCTGATCCTGTTCATCATCGGCTTCACCATGGGCGGCCTGAACTATGTGGTGACGGTGCTGCAGGGCCGCACGCGCGGCATGACGCTGATGCGCCTGCCGCTGACTGTCTGGGGCATCTTCACCGCCACCGTCATGGCGCTGCTCGCCTTCCCGGCGCTGTTCGTCGCTTGCGTCATGATGCTGCTCGACCGCGCGCTCGGCACCTCCTTTTTCATGCCCGCAGTCGTCGAGATGGGCGAACAGCTGCAGCACAATGGCGGCAGCCCGATCCTGTTCCAGCATCTGTTCTGGTTCTTTGGCCACCCCGAGGTCTACATCGTGGCGCTTCCGGCCTTCGGCATCGTCTCCGATCTGATCAGCACGCACGCGCGCAAGAACATTTTTGGCTACCGGATGATGGTCTGGGCCATTGTTGGCATCGGCGCGCTGAGCTTCGTGGTCTGGGCGCACCACATGTATGTCAGCGGCATGCATCCCTATTTCGGCTTCTTCTTCGCCACCACGACATTGATCATCGCCATCCCGACCGCGATCAAGGTCTACAATTGGGTGCTGACGCTGTGGCGCGGCGACATCCATCTCACCATACCGATGCTTTTTGCCATGGCTTTCATCGTCACCTTCGTCAATGGCGGGTTGACCGGGCTGTTTCTCGGCAACGTCGTCGTCGACGTCCCGCTGTCGGACACGATGTTCGTCGTCGCCCACTTCCATATGGTCATGGGTGTTGCCCCGATCCTCGTTATCTTCGGCGCGATCTACCACTGGTATCCGAAGGTCACCGGCCGGATGCTGAACGAGACGCTGGGCCGGTTCCATTTCTGGGTCACCTTCCTCGGCGCCTACCTGATCTTCTTTCCCATGCACTATATCGGCCTGATGGGTGTGCCGCGGCGCTACGCCGAAATGACCGACGTGACGGTCATGACGGAGTCGGCGCATCACCTGAACTCGTTCATCTCGATCATGGCGTTCATCGTCGGCTTTGCCCAGGTCGTGTTCCTGTTCAATCTGATCTGGAGCATCCGCCATGGCCGCGAGGCTGGTGGCAATCCATGGCGGGCCACGACGCTCGAATGGCAGACGCCACAGACGCCGCCGGCGCATGGCAATTTCGGCAAGGAGCTGCCTATCGTCTATCGCTGGGCCTATGACTACAGCGTGCCGGGCGCCAAGGAGGACTTCATTCCGCAAAACATGCCGGGCACATTCGGCCCCTCCAGGGAGCCGGCATGAGCGTTATCCTGGTCTTCCTGCTCGTGATCGCCGGCTTTGCCGGCTGGTGGCTCTCGCATCAGCGGCTGATGGCCAAGCCATGGCTCGAGCAAGGTTTGGCGGAAGATTTTGTCCCCTTCGACCGGTCGGGCCTGCCGACTGCCAAGATCGGCCTGGGTGTCTTCCTCGCCGTCGTCGGTTGCCTGTTCGCGCTGTTCACCAGCGCGTACTTCATGCGTATGGCGCTGTCGGACTGGCAGCCGCTGCCGATGCCCCGCCTGCTCTGGCTCAACACCGGCATGCTGGTCCTGAGCAGCATCGCGCTGCAGTGCGCCTCTGTCGCGGCGCGCAAGCGCCAGATCGACACGGTCAGGCTCGGCCTTGCCGCGGCCGGGCTTACCGCGCTCGCCTTCCTCGTCGGGCAACTCCTGGCATGGCGGGATCTGAGCGCCGACGGTTATTTTCTGGCCTCCAATCCGGCCAACAGTTTTTTCTACCTGATCACCGGGATGCACGGCCTACATATAATCGGCGGGCTGGTGGGCCTGAGCAGGACAACCGCCGGCGCCTGGAACGGAGCGCGGCCGGAGCGGCTTAGCCTCAGCGTCGAACTGTGCGCCATGTACTGGCATTTCCTGCTTTTCGTCTGGCTCGCCATCTTCATTCTCCTGGCCGGCTGGGCCGCGACGTTCATCGACATTTGCCGGCAGTTACTGACCTAGGAGGTCTGAGAGCATGGCTGAGACGACACTGACGCATACCAGCCAGACGGAGCCGCGGCCGGCGGGATGGCATGGCATCGCCGCCGACTGGTCCTCGGATCAACGCGCGTTCAAGAACGTGTCCTGGGGCAAGGCCATGATGTGGATCTTCCTGCTCAGCGACACCTTCATCTTCGGCTGCTTCCTGCTCTCCTACATGACCGCCCGCATCTCAACGCGCGTGCCGTGGCCCAATCCGAGCGAGGTCTTTGCGCTTCGTATCGGCGGTTCGGACATTCCATTGATCCTCATTGCCATCATGACCTTCGTGCTTATCTCGAGCAGCGGAACGATGGCCATGGCCGTCAATTTCGGCTATCGCCGCGATCGCCGCAAAACGGCAATCCTCATGCTTCTGACGGCGGCGCTCGGCGCGACCTTCGTCGGCATGCAAGCCTTCGAATGGACCAAGCTGATCACCGAAGGGGTTCGGCCCTGGGGCAATCCCTGGGGCGCGGCACAGTTCGGTTCGACTTTCTTCATGATCACCGGCTTCCACGGCACGCATGTGACGATCGGGGTGATCTTCCTCATCATCGTGGCGCGCAAGGTCTGGCGTGGTGATTACGACGTCGGACGTCCCGGTTTCTTCACCAGCCGCAGGGGTCGCTACGAGAACGTCGAAATCATGGGGCTCTACTGGCATTTCGTCGACCTGGTCTGGGTGTTCATTTTCGCATTCTTCTATCTTTGGTGAGAGGCTGACATGGCTGAAGCAACCGCAAACGGCCTGGGGCAACCCGCACTGCACGCTGGTCATGCGCATGACGCGCCAGCGACCGGCGTCGCGGAGGTTCATCAGGAACACCCGATCAAGCTCTATCTGGTGGTCTGGGCGTGGCTGTTCATCCTCAGCGCTTGCTCCTACATGGTCGACTATCTAGGCATTCACGGCTATCTCAGGTGGTCGCTTATCCTGATCTTCATGATCCTCAAGGCGGGGCTGATCGTGGCCGTGTTCATGCACATGGCCTGGGAGCGGCTGGCGCTGGCATATGCGATCATCCTGCCGCCGGTTCTGATACTGGTGTTCGTGGCGATGATGCTCTTCGAAGCGGATTACACGCTTCTCACCCGGATGTCGTTTTTCGGGGCCGGGCCTTGACGCGCAATCCGGATTTGAGGCTTCGCCCGCGGCATTTCCAGTCAGGAACCGCAGGATCCTGACTGCGATCCAGGTCGAGCTGCTGCTGCCTTGAAACAAGCGGCGGCTGATCCATCTTGCTATTATCGGAAACGATCGGAGGAGAATGATTGCCTTCGTTTCCAATGCGCCGCGAACTCCAGCAGGGAGGCCGAAGATGACGATCGCAAACAGACTGAAGGACTACATTGACGGGAGAGGAATCTCCTACGACACCGTCGCCCATCATCGCACATCGACGAGCAGGCAGTCCGCCATTGCCGCGCATGTGCCCGGCAGCATGATGGCCAAATCGGTGGTCGTTCACCACGAGCTCGGTTATGCGCTGGCCGTGGTCCCAAGCACGCATAGAATCGAGCTCGGTACACTGCAGGACGTCATGGACAGGCGTATTGGACTCGCCTCCGAAGACGAGGTGGTCTCGCTCTTCGGCGATTGTGACACCGGCGCCATCCCACCGATCGGCGCGGCCTATGATGTCCCGGTGATCCTCGACGACAGCCTCGGCGAAGCCGCCGACATCTATTTCGAGGGCGGCGACCACAGGACGCTGGTGCATGTGAGCGGCAAGGATTTCCACAACCTGACCATGGACGCACGTCACGCCCGCTTCAGCCACGCTGCCTACTGAAAAAATCAACCGTCTGCACCAGCACTCTCGCTGGTGCAGGCCAGCCGGATATCGTCAACTCGTCGGCCTGACCGGCGACGGCGCTTCCACAACCTTTCGGTAGACATGCCAGGTGGCGTGACCGAGGATCGGCAGCACGACCGCCAGCCCGGCAAACACCGGCAGCGAGCCGATGATCAGGGCGACGGCGACAATCAGTCCCCAGACAGCCATGGGGATCGGGTTTACCAGCACCGCTCGCACCGAGGTGTGGATGGCTTCGTAGGCGCCGACATCGCGGTCGAGCAACAATGGGAAGGCGACGACCGTTGTGCACAACACCACCGCGGCGAAGACGAAGCCGATGGCGTGCCCCATGATAATCAGAGACCAACCGCGTCCGGTGGCGAATATTTCATTGATGAAGCCGGATATCGATTCCGGCGGAGCCGGGCCGAAGAGATATTGGTAGAAAACCTGCGCCGTCAAAAGCCAGGCGATGAAGATTGCAACCAGCATGATCCCGACCGCCGCGATGGCTGGCAGGGCCGGAGAATTCCTGACCTCGAAAGCGTGCTTCCAGGAGGTGTCGAGCCCGGCTTCTCGTCTGCGGCTGATCTCATAGAGGCCGATCGCCGCGAATGGACCGATCAGCGCAAAGCCGGACACCAGCGGAAACAACAACGGCAACGCATTGGCGCCCGAAGTCCAGGCAGCGAGCACGACGCCGACAAGCGGATAGATCAGGCAAAGAAAAACGATGTGCGACGGTTTGACCATGAAATCGTCAACCCCGCGCTTGAGCGCATCGAGAAGATCGGAAACACCGATTTTTCGAATTTTGGTGTGTTCCAGCGTTTCGCTGGCGCCTGCAATCACGTGAAAACTTGTCATGCCCGTTCCTCCAGACCAGGTCCGGCAAGGTCGCGGTTTCACGGTGCTGCCGTTCTGCATGACTGGCCACGCAAAACCGCGACCTGCACCGAAATCAACATACTCGATTGCCTGGAACTTGTCGCCCCTTTGTCACAAAGGCTCGCAAGGTCATGCGCTGGCTCTTGAGACCTTTCTTCGATATCCTCTCAAATCGATGGTGTCGGTCATGGACAGAAAAACCATTCTGCTACTCGGCCTTGGCGTCGTCGCTCTGCTGATCCTGGGATTCTGTGCTCTGCCATCGTGACCCGATCCTGATATGCAACGTTTTCGGTGCAGCGATCACCCACCTGCCGTCTCGATCCGGCAAGTATCCCAAGAACAGCGGTTATACCGTCAACCTCCGGCTGGGATGAACGCGCGCATCGCGATTGTGTCGACAAGCAGCACGGCAAAGATCGCGAAAAGATAGAAAATCGAATAGGCAAACAGCACCTTTGCCGGCTTCATCTGCTTGTCGGGGATGACCAGGGCCCTCCAGGCGTGCCAGATGAAACCCGCCCCCAATGCAGCCGAAACAAGCCCATAGAACGCGCTTGTGAGCCCGAATGCCCAAGGCAGCACGCCGATTGGTGCCAGGAGCAGCGAATAGGCGAAGATCTGCCTTTTGGTCGAGGCCTGGCCGGCCACGTTCGGCATCATCGGGATGCCGGCAGCGGCGTAGTCGCCGGCCTTGAACAGCGCGAGCGCCCAGAAATGCGGCGGCGTCCACAGGAAAATGATCAGGAACAGGATGAGGCTTTCGATGCCGACGGTGCCAGTGGCGGCCGCCCAGCCAATCATCGGCGGAAGGGCACCCGCCGCGCCGCCGATGACGATGTTCTGCGGCGTCGATCGCTTCAGCCACATCGTGTAGATGACGACGTAGAAGAAGATGGTGAAGGCCAGCAGCGACGCGGCAAGCCATCCCACCAGCACGCCGAGCGTCATGACCGAAAACGCCGAAAGCGCCAGGCCGAAGCCGAGGGCTTCGCCCGGCGTGACGCGGCCCGACGGAACCGGCCGCTTTGACGTACGCGACATCAGCGCGTCGATGTCTGAGTCGTACCACATGTTGAGGGCCCCGGCCGCTCCCGCACCGGTCGCAATCGAGCCGATTGCAATCAAGGCGATGACCGGGTTCATCGCGCCGGGCGCCACCATCAGACCGACGAAAGCAGTAAAGACGGCAAGAGCCATGACCCGCGGCTTCAAGAGCGCAAAGAAATCACCGGCCGTCGCTTCCGAGATGCGGACGCCGGTTTCCTTGAGGCTTTCCTTGACCGACATTTGAGATGACCAATGGAAAACGGCAGCCTGGCCGGCCGAAAAGCCAAGCTACTGGGAAAATTGCTTCAGGTAGGCGATGACGTTGGCGATGTCCTCGTCCTTCTTGAGGCCGGGAAACGCCATCTTCGTCCCTTTGACCATGGCCTTGGGATCGTGAAGGTACGTGGTCAGCGTCGGTTCATCCCATTTGACGCCGGATGCCCCGGCAGCGATCATGGCTTCAGAATATTTGAAATCCGGATGCGTGCCGGCCGTCCGGCCGATAACGCCGTGCAACGACGGACCGATCTTGTTCGTGTCCTGGTCTGCGACGTGGCAGACCTTGCATTTGGTAAAGACCTTCTCGCCTGCCGCAGCATCCTGTGCCCGCGATGGACTGGCGATGAAGGTTGCAACAGACATGACAGCGAAAAACGCAACCAAGCGCATGGCATTTCCTCCCTGATCGTCAAAATTTGCCCGAGACGATCTGCGCATGCCGATACCGCCAGCATGCGCGTTGCACAGTAGAACGGATTCTCACTCTTCCCCCAAATGGAATTGCAGAACCTACCTACCACAGAATCTGGCCGGCAGGTAGAACATGTCGACCGTACAAAGGTTTAGGTGGTCTGCGGTGGCTCAAAGGCACGTCCGCCACAACGAAAAAGGCCGCCTCAAGGGCGGCCTTTTCTGATTTTGTCGTCAGGCGCTTATTCAGCGTCCTTGGCGGCCTTCTTCTTCGGCGCAGCCTTCTTCTTCGGCTCTTCCGCGTCGTCGGCCTTTTCAGCCTTGTCGGCCTTCTTGGCAGCGGCCTTCTTGGCCGGCTTGGTTTTGGCGGTGTCGGCCTCCTCGTCGTCAGCCATCAGCTCTTCCTTGCTGACCTTGACGTCGGTGACCGAGATCTGGCCGAGCAGATGGTCGACGACCTTCTCCTCGAACATCGGCGCGCGCAACGTGTTCAGCGCTTCCGGGTTGCTGCGGTAGAACTCGAAGGCTTCCTGCTGCTGGTTGGCCGGGTAGCGGCGCACCTGCTCGAACAGGCCGCGCTGCAATTCCTCGTCCGAAACGGTGACGCCGGCCTTCTCGCCGATCTCGGCCAGAACCAGGCCGAGGCGCACGCGGCGCTCGGCAAGGCGCAGATATTCGGCGCGTGCCTCTTCTTCCGTCGTCTCTTCGTCGGCGAAGGTACGGCCGGCGGCTTCGAGATCGCGGTTGACCTGGGTCCAGATGTTGTTGAACTCGGCATCGACGAGCTTCGACGGCGCCTCGAACGAATAGGCCGCGTCAAGCTGGTCGAGCAGCTGGCGCTTGACCTTCTGGCGGGTCATCGAACCGAACTGGTTCTCGATCTGGCCGCGCACCACGTCACGCAGGCGCTCCAGCGATTCCAGGCCGAGATTCTTGGCCGTCTCGTCATTGATTTCCAGCGCGCCGGGCTTGGAAACTTCCTTGACGGTGACGTCGAAGGTGGCTTCCTTGCCGGCCAGATGCGCCGCCTGGTAGTTTTCCGGGAACGTGACCGTGACCTGCTTCTCGTCGCCGGCCTTGGAGCCGATCAGCTGGTCCTCAAAACCCGGGATGAATTCCTTGGAGCCCAGAACCAGCGGCTGGTCGGTGCCGGCGCCGCCGGCAAAAGCCTCGCCGTCGATCTTGCCGACATAGTCGATCGAAACGCGGTCGCCCTCGGCCGCCTTGCCGGTCTTCGGCTCGAAGCTGCGCGCCGATTCGGCAACGCGCTGGACCTGCTCGTCGATCTCTGAGTCCGGCACTTCGAACACCTGGCGAGTCACCTTGATGTCGGAGAAGTCCTTGATCTCGATCGCCGGGATGACCTCATAGTTGAGGCGGAATTCGAAGTCGGCGCCGCCGGCCAGGATCTTCTCGGCCTCTTTCTCGTCCTCGGTCATGATCACTTCAGGCTGCATGGCGGCTTTCTCGCCGCGGCCGGTGATGATCGAACGGGTCGAATCGTTGAGGATCTCGTTGACCACTTCGGCCATGAACGACTTGCCGTAGACCTTGCGCAGGTGCTGGACCGGCACTTTGCCCGGACGGAAGCCGTTGATGCGGACCTTGTCCCTGGCGTCGGACAGCCGCGCCATCAGCTTGGCTTCCATATCACCGGCCGGCACGGTGATCTTGATCTCGCGCTTGAGACCGGAGTTGAGCGTTTCGGTGACCTGCATCGTAAAACCTTTATCTTCACCAATGAGACTGCCACGGCCTCTGCCGTTCACAGCCTGCCGGTACAATCTTGCCGGGAATGGCTTTTGGTACGGAACCTGGCGATTTGACCGAAATTACGGCTCAAATTCTTCCAAACTGCGTTCCAAGATGTGAATAAGTTCTTGTTTTTCCTACTTCTTATCACATTCTGCAGAAGCGGATCGGCGCGTCCCGTCACATTTGACACGCCTTTTGTCACAGGCGAGGCCAATTTTCAACCATCTTCGCGTTGCAGCGGATGACCGCCATTTTCGCCCCGACATTGACAGAATGATGGCTACATGGGATTGCCGGCCGGCGCGGGTATGGCGGAATTGGTAGACGCACCAGATTTAGGTTCTGGCGAGAGATCGTGGGGGTTCGAGTCCCTCTACCCGCACCACCCTTCGCTCTATCGAGCTTCGGGTGGCAGGCCACCCGGGAGCTTGATAGAGCGAAGGGTGTCCTCCGAAGCCTTGGCGCAGGAGGACTGGCGCGACGCCCTACGCCTCAAACACCCGCCCGGTGAACCACTCCGCAAGCTTGGCCAGTTCAGGCCCCAGCACCCGATCGGCCTCGACGGGCGGCACGATCTTCCTGATATCGGCGACAAAGCCCTGCAGTGCCGGCGGTGCGGTGCGTTCGGTCACATACAGCGCCTGCGAGGCGATCATCGCCAGCATGGCCATCGCCGCATCGAGGCAGCGGCCGGCGGTCGCCTCCTTGGTCCAGGCGAAGAACGCCGTGGTGGCGACGTCGTCCTGGCCGGCGCCGGCCGACTCAGTTCCCGGAATGAAGGTCCGTTGCGCCGCGAGTTTGGCCTGTTCAAGATAGCCGGTGATCGCCATCGGCACATAGCCGACATTGCCGTGGCCGTCGCTGTCGGCCCAGTGCCGCCCGGTCATCAACAGGTCCGGCAGCAGCGACACCTTGCCGTTCAGCAGTTTCGAGGCGTGGCGGTCGCAGAGCAGGCACAGATCGGCCCAGATTGCCGCCAGATCGTCGAGCGCCGGCGTCGCCATGGCATTGTGATAGCCGCCGGTGGAAATGCAGCGTCCCAGCGGATGCGCGTCGTCAGGTGGAATGTAGACCGGATTGTCCGATATCGAAGCCAGCGACACGGTGGCCGCCTGCTCGGCGCCTGCCAGCGCGCGATGCGCATGGCCGATCACGCGTGGCACGATGCGGTAGCTGACCGGCGCCTGATAATTGCGCCGCCCATCGCCGGCGCCGACCAGAAACTGCCGCAAGCCGCGCAGGGCAGCCGCTTCGTGTTCGTCGCCCCAGAGCCTGTCGAGCGCTGCATCATAATGCTCGAGCGGGGCGCGAAACGCTTCGATCGACAGCGCAAACACCTTGTGCGCCATGTCGATGCGGCGGCGCGCCGCCAGCGCCGCATCCGCCACCAGCGCCGCCGCGCAAGGCGAGCCGTTGATCAGCGAACCCCGCTCCTTCACTTCGAGCTCCAGGCCAGCGGTAAGCCCGGCAAACAGCGGATAGAGCGCCAGGATCTCGCCGGCGCCGCCCTGCCCTCGCGACGGCACCAGCGGCATCGGACCGCCGTCGAGCATGGCGGCGACGGCCTGCGCGATACGCGGCGTGGTGGCGGCGTTGCCTTCGATGAAATTGGTCAGCCGGGCCAGCACGATCGCCCTGACGACACGGTCCGGCAGCGGCTCGCCGAAGGAAGTGGCGGCAGCATATGCCTTGATGCGCGCATGACGGTCGCGCTCGTCACGTTCGAGCTTGCGGCTCGCCAGTTCGCCCATGGCGGTGGTGACACCGTAGATGACCGGCGGCGGATCGGATTCGATGAGTTTCAGAAATGAAGCGCGGCATTCCCCTATGCGTTGCAAGGCCTTGTCGCTGATTTGAACCGTGTCGTTTTTCCACGCGACACGGAAGACCGCGTCGAGATTGATGTCGTCGCGCGTCGTCAGCGTAATGGTCATGGTTCTTCGCCGGTTCTGTTGCAGTTGGGCGAAGCGATCGATGTTTACCGAAATCCATGCCCTGAGTGACGTCTTATCTAGTAGAGCGGCTCCTCGAACAACGTCTTGTCGCCGTCCATCAGCGCCTTGATCTGCGCCTCGCCATCGCTGGCGAGCGCGATGCGCACCCCGAATGGCCGCACCCGCATGTCATCCTGGATCGCCATGCCCTTGCCTTCCGGCAGGTAGAAGCGGTCAATCCCGTACTGCGGCGCGATCGTCGCCTCGGGGTCGTCAAGCGTCCAGCCCGGCGCAACCTGGCCGACAATATCGGCCTCGTCGGCTGCCGGCGGCGTCGGCGCCTTGCCGAACCAGGCGGTTGTCGCATGCGAATAACCATCGGCGCCCGGCTTCAGCCGAACCACTATCGGCGTGTTGTCGCTGGTGTTCTGGCCGGCTGGAATGTTGGCAATCAGCTTCACCGGCAAGCGCGATATCTCGTAGCCAAGGATGATGTAGTCGCCACGCAGCAGATCGCGCGGATCGACCGGCTCGATCTTCAGCAAGACTTCCTTGCCATTGCGCAGGATCGCCGCGCGGCCGGCGATGATCCAGCTCAGGAAGCCGATCTGCACCAGCGCCAGCACCAGCGCCGAGATGACAAGTTTCTTTCCCGATATCATGCTGCCGCTCCTTCCGGGGCCTTCATGCGCTTTTCCACGCGGATGATGACAAGGGCCAGGATGCCGAAGAGCACCGCGGCGGCCAGGAAGAAGCCTGCCGTGTCGAGCATCGACTGCAAGGTCACCACGTAGATGATGGCGAGTTCGAAGGCAAAGCCGGCATAGGCGACCCAACGCAGGCCCCTGCTCTCGCGCCCGCCCAGCACGATCGCCGCGACAATTCCGGCCAGCGCTACGACCGAGGCGACGGCAAAACCGCTGTTGAAACTATAGTGATCGCCCAGATCGACCTGGATGGCCGCAAGCCCGGTCAGGAAGCCGATCAAGGCATGCAGCGGCAACCGGCCGCCGAGCTGCAAGATCCTGTCGGCCGGCTCGGCAGCGAAGATGCCGGCGGCGAAAAGCATCGCCGAAACCACGACCAGCGGGATGGCCCATTGCAACGTGTTGTGGTCGATGCCGCGTGCCGCGATATAGAAAACGAACGAAATCAGGATCAGGTGCCGGGCCGGTTGGCTGCGCGTCCAGAACGAGACGACGAACATTACCAGTGCCATGATGACGAAGAAATTGAGGAATTCAGCCCGGTCGTAAAAGTTGAATGCGCGCACGAAGAGCCAGGCAATGGCA
This sequence comes from Mesorhizobium sp. 128a, assembly GCF_053848025.1. Taxonomy (NCBI): domain Bacteria; kingdom Pseudomonadati; phylum Pseudomonadota; class Alphaproteobacteria; order Hyphomicrobiales; family Phyllobacteriaceae; genus Mesorhizobium; species Mesorhizobium sp. 128a. The sequence goes on from NZ_JBSPKY010000008.1 coordinate 35,124, forward strand.
ATGCCGACGGCAGCGACGGTCAGCGGGTTCGAGCGCAACGCCACCGCTGCTATCGCCGTGCCGATGCCCCAGGTGACGATGGCCGAGGCCTCGTCACCCGTGAGATGATACATCTGGCCGATCAGCGCGATCGATCCGCCAAAAGCCGCGGCGGCAACGATCCACAGCGCCTCGCCGATCGCCGCATGGTCGCGCGTCTTCAACACCGCGCCGCCGACGTACCCAGCAAGAATGACGGCAAACAGTGCCGCAACCCGCACCAGGCGCGGGATTGCTTCCCAGTTAGAGGCGACGAAGAGCAGGATCGCCGCGCCGAGCAGGAGTGCGGCCATCATCGCCAATATGGTGCCGAAGCTCAGCGACTTACGTTCGTTTGCCTCGATATCGCGCGTCAGCGCATCGGCCGTCGGCGTATCGATCAGGCCGGCCTGCTGCCAGCGCCCGATATCCGCCCTGACCCGTGACGAATAGCTCGCCATCGTCGTCTCCCCCAAGTTCAGCCTGATGTCAGCCGATCCAGTCAAACCGCTGACGCTACGACATTTTCCGATTCTGGTTTCTTTATGTCGAAGCCGTGAACGCGCGTTAATGTTGCATTGCACAATTTGCATTGCTGCCATGCGCCAATAGCGCTTTTAAATCGATATGATCACACCTACTTTCTGTTCGTACACAAACGGAATGATCCGTACGAAAGACGAAACGAGCACTACCATGAACCTGATCCGCAACTACCGCAACTGGCGCCGCTACCGGGACACCGTCTCCGAGCTGAGCCGCCTGACGAACCGTGAACTGACCGACCTCGGCATCAGCCGCAGCGACATCCATTACGTCGCCCGCAAGGCGGTCTAATCCTCTTCGGGCCGCAAATGGTCCGAACCAGTTTAGAAAAAGAGACCGACAATGAACCTGATCCGCAACTACCGTAACTGGCGCGTTTATCGCGACACCGTTACCGAGCTGGGTCGCCTTTCGAACCGCCAGCTCCACGATCTCGGCATCGTCCGCGACGAGATCAAGATCATCGCCCGCAAGGCGACGATTTAACAAGAATTTCGCCAGGGTCGACCTCCTCCCCGACCCTGACGAATACGGCCAACCCTTACCTCCTCCCAAGGGTTGACCACCAAAACGGCGCCCGCCGCACCTCCTCCCGCGGCGGGCGCTGTTCCCCGAGCGAACGAAGTTCGTCTCGTAGCGAACGAAGTTCGTCTTTCCTGAGCGAACGCAGTTCGTCTTCCCAGGGGTTTCGCCCCCCTTTGATCCGGCGAACTGAATTTCGTCAAAGCCGACCTCCTCCCCGGCGATGACGAATACGGCCGATCCCCACCTCCTCCCGAGGATCGGCCCCCAAAACGACACCCGCCGGACCTCCTCCCCCGGCGGGTGTTGTTGTTTCCGGGCAGGCTTTCAGCTGAGCAAGCAGTCGACCAAGGCGCCTATGCCCCCATCAAAGCATCCTCGCGGACGGACTGGACAAGAAAGTCGAGCACCGTTGCAACCCGTAGCGGTATGTTCTTGCGCGATGGATAGACGACGTTGATCGGCAGCCGCGTCGGCGGGAAATCCAGCATCACCTTGACCAACCTGCCGGCTTCGATGTCCGGGCCGGCCAGGATATGGGGCAGCACTGCAAGCCCGGCCCCGGCCAGCGCTGCCCGATGGACAGCCATTGAATTGTTGGCGACCAGGCGGGGATCAATCCGCAGAACAATATCATCCGCCCCGTCGGAGAACGACCATGACCGGCCGTCGCCGGCGCGGCTGCAACAAATGCAGCGATAATCCTTGATGTCTTTCGGCGCTTGCGGTGGATCCCGTCCCTTGAGGTAACAGGGCGACGCGACGAGAAAGGCGGTCGTCCAGCCGATCCGGCGACAGATCAGGCTGCTGTCACTGACCGGCCCGAGGCGTACCTCGAGATCGATGGCATCGGCGACCAGATCTGACGGTTCTTCCCGCAAGATCAGGTCGACGGCAAGGAATGGATGGCTCTCCAGCAGCCCTGTCAGGCGGTCGCCGATAAACAACCCGAGCGGCGTGGGCAGGCTAAGCCGCACTTTTCCAGACACGGTTGCGCCTTCTGCGCCGCCGGCTTCGCTCAGCGCTTCGACCGCTTCGATGACGCGCAGCGCCATCGGCAGCATCTTTTCACCCTCGACCGTCAGGGCAAGTGCGCTCGTCGTGCGATGCAGAAGGCGCGTCTTCAGACGCGCCTCCAGCGCGGAAATCTGCCGGGATACGGCCGGCTGCGTCAGATTGAGGTCAATCGCGGCGGCGGAAAAGGACTTTGTCTGCGCCACCCGCAGGAACGCCCGCAATGCCGATACCACGTCCATCCTTGCCCTCATTCGATTTCGGCATAAGCCTTATGTCCGCATCCCATGTGCGCGGTGCTTTACTGTCCAGTTATTATGGATATTAATTGTCCTTAAGGATATAAAATATCCTCAACAAGGGACAAGCAATGACACAGCGCCTGAACGCAGCCCAACAATCGCCCGAGCTGTTCAAGAAACTTTCCGACCTCAGCATGGCGGAGGCACAGAGCGCCATCGAGGAGAAAATCCGCTATCTCGTCCATATCCGGGCATCGCAGATCAATGGGTGCGCCTTCTGCCTCGACATGCATGTCAAGGAAGCAAAGATCCACGGCGAGAGCGAGCTGCGGCTTTACCATGTCGCTGTCTGGCGGGAATCGACCCTTTTCATTCCCCGTGAACGCGCGGCGCTTGCCTGGACCGAAGCCGTCACCAAACTTCCCGAAGGCGGTATTCCGGACGAAATCTATGAGCGTGTGCGCGGGCAGCTGGCGGAAAAGGAAATCTCCGACCTGACCTTCTCGATCACGAACATCAATGCCTGGAACCGCCTCAGCGTCGCCTTCAAGGCCGTGCCCGGCTCCGCGGACAAGTTCTATGGCCTCGACAAGGCCGGCCTGAACTAAACCCCTTCCTCAGGCATCAATCGGTGCGGCGCCCGGCCGCAAACGGAGATCAAAAAGGAGTTTCGAAATGATCAAGCTAATCGTCGCTGCGCTCATCGCGAGCGCATCGCTGGCCGGCCCCGCCTCAGCCGCCGAGACCCGCTCCGGCGAGAAGGCCGCCAAGGTCACGCTCGTCTATGAGCATGAACTGCCGAATGTTCCCGGCAAGAGCATCAAGGGCATCCTGGTCGAATATGGCCCCGGCGGCTACTCGGAGGCGCACACCCATCCAAGCTCGGCCTTCATCTATGCGACGGTTCTGGAAGGCTCCATCCGCAGCCAGGTCAATGACGGCCCGGCCACGGTCTACAAGGCCGGAGAGAGCTTTTCGGAGCTGCCGGGCGATCGCCACAGCGTGAGTGAGAACGGCAGCGAGACGGAACCGGCAAAGCTGCTGGCCGTCTTCGTGGTCGATACGGCTCAGAAAGAACTGACTTATCCCGTCAAGTAGGCCGGACAGGGCCGGACGCCGTCTTGGCGTCCGGCCGGGCCAGCAAGCTCAGAGATCCTCTCGGTGTCCATGTTTGGCGATCATCACTTCCTGGCTCTGGTCCTGATCAACATTCTTGGCCTTGCCGGGATCGTCGTGTGGTATTTCCAGGGTCGTGGGCGTCCGATGGCGCGCCTGATCGTCCAGATCATGTTCTTCGCCGGCATGACCGCGGTGCTTTGCCTCTACGGTATCCTGCCGTACCGGGTGGCGGAGACAGACCTGGAAGGTGTCGCAGCGTTTTTGGCGAGGTCCGCGCGCGTCCTCTGGTGGACGCACCTCGCCTGGACGCTTGTCGGCTTTGTGCGCCTCTACATCGTCCTCGAACATCGGCCGCGAGAAGCGCGCATGCTTCAGGATCTGGTCGTTGCTGTCATTTATCTCGGCGTGACGCTATCGATAACAGGCTTCGTCTTCGGAGCGCCCATCGGAACGCTGACGGCAACGTCGGGCGTGGTTGCGATCATTGGCGGCCTTGCGCTGCAAAACACCCTTGGTGACGCCTTCTCCGGCATCGCGCTGACGCTGGGGCGGCCTTACACTCTTGGTGACTGGATCATGCTGGGCGACGGCACGGAAGGACGCGTCGTCGAAACAAACTGGCGCTCCACGCATCTGCTGACGGCTGCCTACAACATCGTCGTCGTCCCCAACAGCGTGTTGGCGAAGCTCAGCCTGACCAATGCCCGCCGCCCCGACCCCATGCAGATGATGACCCTGACTGTGCGGATCGCGGCCACGCGCACACCACACTTCATCGAGGAGGCTATGTCTGCGGTGCTCCGGAACTGCAAGCGGGTTGCCCAGGAGCCGGCACCGCTCGTCGCACTCAAGGACATCGATGCCACGGCCATCGGGATTGATCTGTTCTTCTGCGTAGCAAGCCTGAGTGACCGCATACCGGCCAGGAATGAAGTGATCGACCTTGTCCACAGGCACTGCGAGGCGAACGGTCTGTCGCTTGCGATGCCGCCGCAAAGCTATTCCGGCATAATGTCCGCGATGAAGGACCGGCCACCGCAGCCTGTCACGCGTGCGCGTTCATCCGGCACGCTCTAGCACCCACTCGAAGCTGTTCCTCCAGAGGTCTGCGGGGATCTCCTGCGCCCGGGCAGCGGTGAGGTCGGAAAGCCTGACGCTGCGCAATTTTGCACGCCAGGCCTCGTCGGCTTCCCACATGATGCGCGACATCCGGCGCGGGCGCGGTGGGTTCACAAACCCAAAACCCGCTCGGCAATTGCAATCGCCGAGCCAAGCGATTATTCCGGCGCTCATGAGCAAAAATCCCATCCACATCATCGGCGGCGGTCTCGCCGGCTCCGAAGCCGCATGGCAGGCGGCGGAAGCCGGCGTCCCTGTCGTGCTGCACGAGATGCGCCCGGTGCGCGGCACCGATGCCCACAAGACCGACGGGCTGGCCGAACTGGTCTGCTCCAACTCCTTCCGCTCCGACGATGCCGACAACAACGCCGTCGGCCTGCTGCACGCTGAAATGCGGCTGGCCGGCTCGCTGATCATGAGCGCCGGCGACGCCAACCAGGTGCCGGCCGGCGGCGCGCTCGCCGTCGACCGCGACGGTTTCTCCGACGCGGTGACGAAAAAGCTCGAAGCGCACCCGCTGATCACCATCCAGCGAGAGGAAGTGCCCGGCCTGCCGACGGCGGAATGGGACCAGGCGATCATCGCCACCGGCCCGCTGACCGCGCCTTCGCTTGCCCAGTCGATTGCCGAGGCAACCGGCGCCGATGCGCTGGCCTTCTTCGACGCCATCGCCCCGATCATCCATTTCGACACGATCGACATGGACATTTGCTGGTTCCAGTCGCGCTACGACAAGGTCGGGCCTGGCGGTACCGGCAAGGACTACATCAACTGCCCGATGGACAAGGATCAATATCTCGCCTTCGTACAGGCGCTGATCGACGGCCAGAAAACTGAATTCAAGCAATGGGAAGGCACGCCCTATTTCGACGGCTGCCTGCCGATCGAGATCATGGCCGAGCGCGGCGTCGAAACGCTGCGCTACGGGCCGATGAAGCCGATGGGGCTGACCAATGCCCACAATCCGACTGTCAAAGCCTATGCGGTCGTGCAGTTGCGCCAAGACAATGCACTGGGCACGCTCTACAACATGGTCGGTTTCCAGACCAAGCTGAAGCATGCCGAGCAGGTGCGCGTCTTCCGCACCATACCGGGACTGGAAAACGCCGATTTCGCCCGCCTCGGCGGCCTGCACCGCAACACCTATATCAATTCGCCGACCCTGCTCGACGCCTCGCTGCAGCTAAAATCGCGGCCCGGCCTGCGCTTTGCCGGCCAGATCACCGGCTGCGAAGGCTATGTCGAAAGCGCTGCCATCGGCCTGCTCGCCGGCCGTTTCGCCGCCGCCGAGCGGCTCGGCCATGCGCCCTCGCCGCCACCGCCCACCACCGCCTTCGGCGCGCTGCTCAACCACATAACCGGTGGCCACATCGTCTCCGACGATGAGCCGGGCAAACGCTCCTTCCAACCCATGAACGTCAATTTCGGCCTGTTCCCGCCGGTGGAGGCGCCGAAGACCGAAGGCAAGCGCCTGCGCGGCAAGGACAAGACGGTTGCCAAGCGCCACGCCATCACCTCGCGTGCGCGGGCTGATTGCCGGGAGTGGCTAGGGTTGCCGGCGCAACCAGAAACTGCCGAAGCCGCGGAGTAAACCCGCTACTCCGCTGGCTCCGCACCCGACATCGGCAACCCCGGCTTGCCCGCCTCCCCCGGATTTCGCCTGACATAAGCCGCCTTCAGCGTCTCCGACGTCTCGCGCGACCCGTCATGGCTCCAGCCCGGCGGCTTGAGCAAATAGTTGACGCGGTCGCTGAGCGTCAGCCTCGGCGCGAAGGCATCCCGGAACATGCCGATCCATTCGTGGAACGCCACTTTCAGCGGATTGAAGGTGCCGAGATTTTTCACGATGCCATAGCGTGGCCGGTCCTCTTCCAGCTCTTCGACAAAAGTGCCTAACATGCGGTCCCAGATGATCAGCGTACCGGCATAGTTGGCGTCGAGATAGCGCGGATTGGTGGCGTGGTGGACCCGGTGATGCGAAGGCGTGTTGAAGATGAATTCGAACCAGCCCCACATCTTGCCGATCGCCTCGGTGTGGATCCAGAACTGCCAGACCAGATTGAAGCCGAAGGTGAAGGCAATGACCGCCGGATGAAAGCCGAGCAGCACCAACGGCGCCTGCAAAACGAACATGAAAGTGAACAGCCCGGTCCAGCTTTGCCGGAGCGCCGTCGACAGATTGTAGTGCTGGCTGGAATGGTGGTTGACGTGCTCGGCCCACACCCAGCGCACCCGGTGCGCGATGCGGTGGTAAACGTAGTAGCGCAGATCATCGAGCAGGAAGGCCGCCAGGAACACCCAGACCGACAGGCCGAGATTGAAAAAGCGGAACTGCCACAGCCACAGCAACGCCCAATAGGAAACGACGCCGAACAAGAGGCCGGCAACGACATTGCCGGTGCCCATCATCAGGCTGGTCAGCGTGTCGCGCGTTTCGAACGATCCCTTGGCGCGACCGGTGCGCACCAGCCACAGCTCGATCAGGATGGCGGCTACGAAGAATGGAATGGCAAGCTGCGTCACTTGCGGGAAATTGTAGTCGTCCATCACGCCGCCTCCCTGGCAAGATTTGGATTGCGCAGCCCGAGCGTCTTCGCGACCGCGCAGGCGTCCGCTTTGTCGGCGAAGGCGAACCGGCCGCCTTTCCAAGTGAAATCGGCGAGCCTGAGCGAGATCACGCCGGCTTCGTCGAGGTCAAGCGCGCTGATATCGTGCGGCGTGACGATCCGGGTCAAAAAGCAGTCGCCGACGCTGTGCACGATGCCGATGTGCGCTGGACCGAGATCGAGGAATGCCGTCCTGCCATCCGCCGTCAGGCGCACCGCCGCCACCTTTTCGTCAGGAAAATCATCGGCAAATCGGCTGAGCGCCTGATCGGCGCCGGCAAGCGTCGCAATCTTGCTGCCGCCGGTGAAATGCACCGCCAGCACCGACAGCGCAATGCCGACAGTGACGAGGGCGACCAGCACAGGCAGGCTCATGGAATCTCCTCCGGACCGGCCGCGTCTTCGGCGGCAATTTCAGTCCAACGGAGTCCTAGCACGATTGACGTTTACGTCAAATGGTTGGCCCGCCGCGCGTCGCGCGCCTGAAGAGCAGCCAGTGCCGGCGCAGAGCCGAAAGCCGTGCCGTGCCCGCTAGCGGCGCGCTACGGCCGCTCGCCATCTTGCCGAGATAGGCGCGGGTCAAGGCAAGCGGCAGAAACGCCGGGCGCAGCGTCTCCGGCAGCGCCGACGCCCCCTTCTCGAAAGCGCTGAGATGCTCCTGTGCCAGCGCCACCATCGCGGCCACCGCCCGCGCAGCACCTGGTCCGCCATCGCCGCTGACAAACTCTTCCGGCGACGAGCCCGCTGCCGCCAGAAGATCGGCCGGCACGAAGCATTGCCCGCGCCGGCGATGCAGCGGCAACAGCAGCAACAGGCCTGTCATCGCCTGGGCGCAGCCGGCCCTGCCCGCCAGTTCGGCAAAACGCGGCGCCTCGACGGGATCAAGCACCATTGCCGCCAGTTGGATCAGCGCCGCCGCCGTCTCGCCGCAATAGCCTTCGAGATCGGTACGCGACGGCATCGGATCGTCGTAGAGGTCGAAGATGCGGGCTTCGAGCATGTTGTCGAAAGCAGCTTTCGGCAGCCCATGGGCGGAGATAGTCGCCTTCAACGCGTCGGCAAGCGGGTTGCCGGAGACTGCTGCCTCAGTGGCGATGACGTCGCGCCACCATTGCAGCCGCACTTCGCCAGGCAGCGCCTCATGGATACGATCACGAATCGATGCGATCTCGGCATTGAAGGCGTACAGCGAGAACAAGGCTTCGCGCTTGTCGGCCGGTGCGTAGAGTGCGCTGACATAGCGGTCATGGTCGCCGGCGCGCACCGCCTCCATGACGATGTTGGCGACGCCGGTCACGTCAGTCGACGGCGATGAGCGCTGCAGCCACGGCGCGGTCTTCGGCAAGCAGCACATTGTAGGTCCGCACCGCCGCTCCTGTCGACATCGGGTCGGAGGCAATTCCGGCCGCTTTCAGGGCCGCCCGAAGTGCTGCCGGCAAGGGCCGCAAATCCTTGCCAGTGCCGACCAGCAGGATCTCGACCTTGCTGGCCTCGGCCAGCAGCAGGTCAAAATCCGCCGCCGACAGCGCCAGCGGATCGGCCGGCTCCCAGCCATGGATGCCGGAGGGCAGGCACAGAAGCGAGCCGCGATGCGACATGTCGGCGAAGCGAAAGCCGCCATTGCCATAGGCCTCGATCGGCGCGCGTCCGGGGAAATGCGCTTCGCGAATGACGATGCCTTTTGCCACGTGAGTGGCCGTCAGGTCGCCACGGCCTTGCCGCCACCAACCGGCTTCTCCTCGTCGGCCGTCGCCTGCGGCCTGAGCCGGAACAGGATCAGCAGCGGCGCGGCAATAAAGATCGACGAATAGGTGCCAAAGACGACACCGAACAGCATCGCCATCGTGAACGAGCGGATCACTTCGCCGCCAAACAGCACCAGCGCCAGCAGCGCCAGGATCGTCGTCACCGAGGTCAGCGTCGTTCTCGACAGCGTCTCGTTGATGGCGTTGTTCAACAACTGCGGCAGCGGCATCTTCTTGTATTTTCGCAGATCCTCGCGGACGCGGTCATAGACGACGATCGTGTCGTTGAGCGAATAGCCGATAATGGTCAGGATCGCCGCCAGCGACGATTGGTTGAACTCAAGCCCGGTGATGACGAAGAAGCCCAGCGTCATCACCACATCATGCACTGTCGCCACGATGGCGCCCACGGCGAACTGCCATTCGAAGCGGAACCAGACATAGACCAGGATACCGATCAGCGCGATCAGCATGGCGAGAGTACCTTGCTTGGCCAGTTCGCCGGAAACCGTCGGCCCCACCACTTCGACGCGACGGAAATCATAGGTATCCTGCAGCTCGCCGCGCACCTTGTCGATGACGGTCTGCTCGGCGTTCTCGCCGCCATCCTGGGTGCCGACGCGGATCAGCACGTCATTGGGGGCGCCGAACTGCTGCACCTGCACCTCGCCGATGTTGAGTTCCGACAGCCGGCTTCTGATATCGCCAAGATTTGCGTCGCCGGACTTGGACTGCACCTCGATGATCGAACCGCCCTTGAAGTCGATGCCGTAGTTGATGCCAAGGGTCAGGAAGCCGACGACCGACAGGATCGACAACGCGCTCGACAACGCGAATGTCCAGCGGCGAATACCCATGAACGGGATTTTCGTGCCCGGCGGGATGAAGGTCACCGGCGCGCGCGGCAATTCCTTCGGACGGGCGCGGCGCAGCCAGATCGACACCAGCAGACGGGTGAAGGTGAAGGCGGTGAACACCGTGGTCAGGATGCCGATCGCATATGTGATGGCAAAACCCTTGACCGGACCAGTGCCGAGATAAAACAGCACCACGGTGGCGATCAGCGACGTCACGTTGGAATCGACGATCGTCGCCAGCGCTTTGGTGAAGCCGGTGTCGATCGCCTGGATCACCGAGCGGCCAAGCCGTCGCTCCTCGCGGATGCGCTCATAGATCAGCACGTTGGAATCGACCGCCATACCGATGGTCAGCACGATACCGGCAATACCGGGCAAGGTCAGCGTCGCGCCAAGCAGCGACAAAAGCCCGACGATCATCGCCACATGGACGGCGAGCGCAATATTGGCGAGAAAGCCAAGGAAGCCGTAAGCCACGAACATGAAGGCGACGACGAGGATGGAGCCGATGATACCGGCGACCTTGCCGGCATGGATCGAATCCTGGCCGAGGCCCGGGCCCACGGTGCGCTCTTCGATCACGGTGAGCTTTGCCGGCAGAGCGCCGGCGCGCAGCAGCACCGCGAGGTCGTTGGCGCTTTCGGCGGTGAAATTCCCGGAAATCTGGCCGCTGCCACCGAGGATCGGTTCGCGGATCACCGGCGCCGAAATCACCTGGTTGTCGAGGATGATGGCGAATGGCTTGCCGACATTCTGCTGCGTCGCCTGGCCGAACCGGGTCGCGCCGCGCGAATTGAAGGTGAACGAAACCACCGGCTCGTTGGTCTGCGAATTGTAGGTTGCCGTCGCCTTGGCGAGATCCTCGCCCGAAACGATGACGCGGTTCTCGACCAGATACGGAACCGGCGGATCGTCCTGCGAATAAAGCACTGACGAGCCTGCCGGCGGGCGGCCATTCAGCGCATCCTGCACCGACATCGACGTATCGACCATCTGGAAGGTCATCTTGGCGGTCTGGCCGATGATCTCCTTCAGCCTTTGCGGATCCTGCAGGCCCGGCACCTGGACGAGCACACGGTCGTCGCCCTGCCGCTGCACGATCGGCTCGGTGGTGCCGAGTTCGTTGACGCGACGCTCGACGACTTCGATCGATTGCGCCAATGCGGCCGAGGTGCGGTATTTGATGCCGGCGTCGGTGACGGTGAATTTGAGCAGGCCGGCTTCGGAATCGTCCAGCGACATTTCCTGGATGGAACCGCCGGTGAACAGGCCGGCGGCAACAGGAGCCGTCAGCGGCTGCAGCGCCGTCTTGGCGGCATCGATCTGGGCCGGGTCGGTGATGCGCACCTGCACGGTCCTGCCGGTACCGCCAAGCCCGGTGTAGCCCACCTTGGCATCGCGCAGCAGTGTGCGGATTTCGTCGCGCGTGGTCTCCAGCTGCGCCTTGACCAGATCGTTCTGATCCATCTGCAAGAGGATATGCGAGCCGCCCTGCAGATCGAGGCCAAGCGTCATCTGCCGCTTCGGCACCCAGCTGGGCAGCCGGGCCAATGTGCCGGCAGGGAAGAGATTGGGCGCGGCCAAGATGAACGTGGCGGCCACGGCCAGCCAGATCAGGATCATCTTCACGCGCGAAAAATACAGCATATGGCGTTGTCCGTCAGGGCGTAACGGCGGATCGTTCCGCCGACAATTCGGTTATTTCTTGGCGTTCTGGTTCGCCGCTGGCTCGCCCTTAACCTGCACATCGTCGATTGTCGAGCGCGTCAAGGTCAATTTGGCGCTGCCGCCGGATCGGTTGCGGCGGCAATTGGTTGCTATCCGGCCTTATTCTAATTCTGAACGCCGCCCGGCGCTATCGTACGTACCTCGACTATATTGAGCTTTGCCGGCATCGGACCCGAACGCAGAAGCAGGGCTAGATCGTTCGCGCTCTCCTTGGTGAAGTTGCCCGATATCTGACCGGAGCCGCCAAGGATAGGTTCGCGGACAATGGGCGCCGAAATCACGTGATCGTCGAGGATTATTGCAAAGGGCCTACCGACATTCTGTGAAGTCGCCTGGGCAAAACGCGTCTTGCCCTTGGAGTCGAAGGTGAACGATACAACCGGCTCATTCATAGCCGAGCCGTAGGTTGCCTGAGCATTGACGATGCTTTCGCCGGAAACAATGACGCGGTTTTCGACAAGGTATGGGACCGGCGGATCATCCTGCGAATAAAGCACCGAAGAGCCTGCCGGCGGGCGGCCATTGATGGCGTCCTGTACCGACATCGTCGTATCGACCATCTGGAAGGTCAAATTGCCGGGCTTCCCAAGAATGTCGGTAAGCCGAGCTGGCGTCTGTAAGCCCGGCACCTGAACCAGGATTCGGTCACCGTCTTGCGGCTTCAAGATCGGTTCAACGCCGATGCCGTCGCTGACCCGGCGTTTGACAACTTCCATCGATTGCGCCGACGCCATCGACGTCCGCAGCTTCACGCCCTCATCCGTCAGCGTGAGCCTGAGCAGTCCCGGTTCCGGCTCATCAAGCAGCATCTCCTTGACCGGATTATCCCCGGCGACCGGATCGGTGAATACCTTCAGGGCCGCCTTGGCGGCGTCGACTTGTGCTGGATCTCTAATCTCGAGATGTGCCTCGCGGCCCGACTGACCAAGCCCCTTGTAACCGACCCGAGCGTCGCGCAGCAGCGTGCGAATGTCGGCAAGCACCGTCTCGAGACGAGACTTGATCAGCTCGTCCTTATCCACCTCGAGCAGCAACTGCGAACCGCCCAGCTGCTCAAAGCTCGCGTGCCGTTTGGGCAGCCAGGCAAGAAGATCGTCGAGCGTGCCGGCCGGCTTCAGGGAGCGCGCGCCAAGCAGCACGCCGAACACCACCACGACCGCAACCGCCAGCCAGATCAGGATCTTCGTAAGGCGCGAAAACCGCATGTGGCGTTGCCCGTTGGTCGACCCTGCCCCGAAATCCGGTTCTGTTCTGGACCTACTTCTTGGCGTTCTGGTTCGCCACCGGCTCGCCCTTGACCCGCACATCGGCAATCGTCGAGCGCAGCGCCGTCACCTTGGTGCCGCCGCCGAGGTCGATCTCAAGCTCATGGTCGTCGATCACCTTGGTCACCTTGCCGACAAAACCGCCGCCGGTGATGACCGTGTCGCCACGGCGAATTGCCGAGATCATCTCCTGGCGCTTCTTCAGCTGAGCACGCTGCGGCCGGATGATGAGGAAATACATGATCACGAAGATCAGCACGAACGGGAGTATCATGCCGATATCCCCGAACGGACCAAGCGGAGTTCCGGTGGCTTGGGCGTATGCCGGTGTGACGAACATCAAGAACTCCTGGTTACGAAGGAGGCCATAAGGCGGCCTCGCCAAATTTGGCCGGAATATAGTGGGTAAAGTTGCCAATGCAACTGGACGGCCCGGCTTTCGGCTGCTTTTCCGGCCGGTTGACCCGTGTTAGAGCATGCTCCCGGATAGCGGGCGTGGTTTTCGCAAAAGATCATGCTCAAACAAAAGCTTGGAACCCGTTTCTATCTCGCCCGGATCAGGACGATTTCCGCTCCGCACGTTCGTGCAGGACAAACAAAAGACCGAGACATGACCGACAGCACCATCGAGGCCCTGAACGAAAAGCTCGACCGCCTGATCGAGGCGGTCACCCGCCTCGCCCCGCCAACAGTGCCGCAGACCGATCTTGCCGTGGCCGACTGCTTCGTCTGGCAGGCCGATCCCGGCTATCTCGAGCCGGTGCGCAAGGTCAACCGCGTCGACATCGGCCTGATCCGCGGCGTCGATCGCGTGCGCGACATTCTGGTCGAAAACACCGAGCGCTTCGCCGCCGGCCACGCCGCCAACAATGTGTTGTTGTGGGGCGCGCGCGGCATGGGCAAATCCTCGCTGGTCAAGGCCGTGCATGCCGAGATCAACGCCAAAGCCAAATCCGACCTGCCGCTCAAACTGATCGAGATCCACCGCGAGGACATCGATACGCTGCCCAGGCTGATGGGCCAGTTGAAGGCGGCGCCCTTCCGCTTCATCCTGTTTTGCGACGATCTCTCATTCGATCATGACGACACGTCCTACAAGTCGCTGAAGGCAGCCCTCGAAGGCGGCGTCGAGGGCCGCCCGGCCAACGTCATCTTCTATGCGACGTCGAACCGCCGGCACCTGTTGCCGCGCGACATGATCGACAATGAGCGCTCGACCGCCATCAATCCGTCCGAGGCGGTCGAGGAAAAGGTTTCCCTGTCCGATCGTTTCGGCTTGTGGCTTGGCTTCCACAAATGTTCGCAGGACGAATACCTCGACATGGTCAATGGCTATGCCAGCCATCACGGGCTCACCATCGACCCGGAACAACTGCGCGCCGAAGCGCTGGAATGGGCGACAACGCGCGGCAGCCGCTCGGGCCGCGTCGCCTGGCAGTTCACCCAGGACCTCGCCGGCCGCCTCGGCAAGCCGCTCAACGACTGACGTCGATCCGGCAAAGCTGAAAAAGCCCGCCCCTTGCGGAGCGGGCTGAGCCGGCGGGCCGGACTGGAGGTCAGACGGCCTGCAATCTTTTATTGTTCTATTCGAGATCGCCCGCTCTATTCGAGGTAACCAGACGGATCGACCGGAGCCGAGTTCTTGCGCACTTCGAAGTGCAGTTTCGGCGAGTCGGTGGTGCCGCTCATGCCCGACAGCGCGATTTCCTGGCCGCGCTTGACCTTCTGGCCGCGCTGAACCTCGATCGAACTGGCGTGGCCGTAGACTGTGACCAGACCGTTTTCGTGACGCACCAGCACCGTGTTGCCGAATTCCTTGAGGCCGTCGCCGGCATAGATGACGACGCCGTTTTCGGCCGCCTTGACCGGCGTCCCTTCCGGCACGGCGATGTCGACACCGTCCTTGCCGCCGCCAAAGCTGGAGATCACACGGCCGCGCACCGGCCAGCGCATCTTGCCGATGCCGGTGGCATCCGGCGCGACAGCGTCGTCGTCCTCGGCCTGCTGGATGACCTTGGCGTCCTTCTTCGGCGGCGTGTAGGTGGCGAGCGTCTCCGTCGGCTTCGCCGCCGGCTGGGTGGTCGCCGTCGTCACCGGATCGACCTTGGCCGGCTTGGCGGCCGCAACAGTCGCGGTCCCGCCGGCCGGGACCTTCAGCGTCTGGCCGATCTTGAGCAACCCGTCCTTCATGCCGTTGGCCTGCTTGAGCGCCACGACGCCGACGCCGGTCTTCCTGGCGATGGAGGACATCGTGTCGCCTGACTGGACCGTATAGGTGCCGGCACTCGGCGCGGCCGCAGCCGTCGACGCTGGCTTGTCGGTCTTCGGCTTGTTCGCGGCCGCCGAAGCGTCCACCTGCGCCGCGGATTTGCTGTCCTTGAGTTTCGGCTGCTGCGGCAGCACGGCGACCTTCTCCGGCGCCGGCGCCTTGGGGCTCTTCGCCGGCTTGCCGTCGGCAAGTTTCGGTTCGGTACCCTTGCTCGAATAGGCATAGGCCGGGATGACCAGCTTCTGGCCGGTCTTCAATCCTTTGGTGGCGCTTAAGCCGTTGACCTTCATGATCACGTCGGCCGGCACGTGATAGTGCTGGGCGATGCCGGACATGGTCTCGCCGTCCCTGACCACGATCTCGGTCGCATGCGGCGTGCCGGCAACAGCCGGTCTCGTCGCATCGGACTCACCAGCATTCTTGAACGGCCTTGCCGGCTGAACGGTGCCGGTCGTCATGGTCCGGTCGACATGCGGTGCGGGCGCAAGCGCCGGCGCGGAAGCGGTGCGCATCGGGGCCGCCGTCGGCTGGCTCGGTGGCGGCAGCTCCTGGACGGTGACCGGCTCCAGGCTGGAACGGCTGACCGACTGGCTATGGCTGCCATCGACGGGCGCGGCGGCGATCGGTGCGGGCGCCACATCGCCCGGATAGGGCTGCGCAGTGCTCTGCTTGTCGATAATGGCGCGCTGGTTGTTGGTCGAAGAGGTGAAGACGTCGTCGACACCATTGAACCGCGAGGCCTGGGAGCTACACCCCGCCGCCACTCCGGCTAGCATGAGAACAGCGCAACCCCGCGACAGAGTACGCCCGTTTGCCTTCAAAACACTGAATTGCATCGCACTAACCCGCACAGACCCGGTACACACTGGTCATGATTAAAGCGCGTTAATGTTACTGGCGAGTTAACCCCATAGAATCAGACGCAAATTTTCTTAAAACATTTTCTATGGCACTTTCATCAACGTCATCCCTGGGCGACGCAGGCGCAAAGCGCCGTCGCGAAGACCCTGGGATCCATGCCATAACTGTTGGAGTGGAGTGCAGCGGTGCAGAATTCTGCGCGAGGCGCGCGGATCAGATCACCGCGGCGACGCTGCGCAGGATCGGCTGCAGACGCACCGTGCCGATATCCTCGCGCTCGAAACGGCTGCCGACCTTGGTCAGCTTGGCAAGCACCTGCTCGCCCTCCTCCGGCCCGATCGGCGCAATGACGATGCCGCCGCTCGACAGCTGGTCGAGCAGGAAGCGCGGCAGGTTATCGAAGGCCGCCCAGGCGACGATGCGGTCGAACGGCCCTTCATTGGCGAGCCCGTTGGAACCGTCGGCCTGGCGCACGATGACATTGCCGATGCCGAGCGCTTCGAAGCGCTGCCTGGCCTGCTCGGCCAGCGTCTTGTAGCGGTCGATGCTGACGATGCGCGCCGCCAGCCGCGACATTACCGCCGCCGTGTAGCCCGAACCAGTGCCGATTTCGAGCACCCGGTTGCCCGACTCTATTGCCAAGGCGGCAATCACCGCCGCCTGCAGGTCGGCGCCCTCAATCGCCTCACCGCACTCGATCGGCAGCATGCCATCCGACCAGGCGATGGAATGGTACTGTCCGTTGAGGAAGCCGCGCCGCGGCGTCGCCTCGAAGGCCGCGATCAGTGCCTTCGGCACCGCGCCGCGACCACGCAGGCGCAGCAGGAAAGCGGCAAAACCCTCGCGGTCGTCGAGCGGCAAGTTCATGCAAAAACCTTGTTCATGCCAAAGCCTTAATCAGACAGAGCCTTGGTCAATTGGTCACGGATTTCATGCGCAGTGAGGTCGAGTTGCAGCGGCGTTACCGACACCAGCCGGTTGCGCAAAGCGTGGAGATCGGTGCCTTGCTTGCCCTCGACCGGCTCGCGGCCGAAGCGCAGCCAGTAGTAAGGCAGGCCGCGCCCGTCGCGGCGTTCGTCGACCCACAGGCTGTGCACCAGCTTGCCTTGCGAGGTGACGACCGTGCCGGCGACCTCGTCAGGCAGGCAGTTCGGAAAATTGACGTTGAGCAGCACGCCGTCCGGCAGCGGCATGGCCACGAGCTTTTTCAGCAGCGCCGGCGCTAGCGTCTCGGTGGTCTCGTAGGGAACGACACGATCCTCGCCGACATAGGAATAGCCCTGGCTGAGCGCGATCGAGCGGATGCCGAGCAGCGCGCCTTCCATGGCGCCGGCAACTGTGCCCGAATAAGTGACGTCGTCGGCGATGTTGGCGCCGGAATTGACGCCCGACAGGATCAGGTCAGGCCCGCCGGGCAGGATCTTCTTGACGCCCATGATGACGCAGTCGGTCGGCGTGCCGCGCACGGCATAATGTTTTTCGCCGATCTTGCGCAGCCGGAGCGGCTCCGAGATCGACAGCGAATGCGCATAGCCCGACTGGTCCTGCTCCGGCGCCACCACCCAGACATCGTCCGACAGCGTGCGGGCGATGCGTTCGAGCGACGCCAGGCCCTCGGCATGGATGCCGTCATCATTGGTCAGAAGAATGCGCATTATTTCGATTCGATCTTCGCCAGACCACCCATATAAGGCCGCAGCGCTTCAGGAATGGTTACGCTGCCATCCTCATTCTGGTAGTTTTCGATGACAGCTATGAGAGCGCGGCCAACAGCGGTGCCCGAACCGTTCAGCGTATGGACGAAGCGATTGCCCTTGCCGTCCCGGTCCTTGTAGCGGGCATCCATGCGCCGGGCCTGGAAATCGCCGCAGACCGAACAGGACGAGATTTCGCGGTAGGCATTCTGGCCGGGCAGCCAGACTTCGATGTCGTAGGTCTTGCGCGCGCCAAAGCCCATGTCTCCGGTACACAGCACCACGGTGCGGAACGGCAGCTCCAGCCGCTTCAACACTTCTTCGGCGCATTGGGTCATCCGCTCGTGCTCGGCGAGCGAAGACTCCTGGTCGGTGATCGATACCAGCTCGACCTTGTAGAACTGGTGCTGGCGCAGCATGCCGCGTGTGTCACGCCCGGCCGAACCCGCTTCCGAGCGGAAGCACGGCGTCAACGCTGTATAGCGCAGCGGCAGTTTTTCATGCGCCGTGATTTCCTCGCGCACAAGATTGGTGAGCGGCACTTCGGCAGTGGGGATCAGACCCAGCCGGCCATCGCCATGCGGCGTGAAGAACAGATCGTCCTCGAATTTCGGCAGCTGGTTGGTGCCGAACAGGACTTCGTCCTTGACCATCAGTGGCGGGATGATTTCCTCATAGCCGTGCTCGGTCGTGTGCAAATCGAGCATGAACTGGCCGATGGCGCGCTCCATCCGCGCCAGCCCGCTCTTCAGCACAGTGAAGCGCGAGCCTGACAGCTTTGCCGCACGCTCGAAATCCATCATGCCGAGCGCTTCACCGATTTCGAAATGCTCCTTCACCCAGTTCGGCCGCGTCGGCGCCTTGCCGATAATGTGTTTGACGACATTGTCATGCTCGTCTTTGCCGACCGGGACATCGTCGAGCGGGACATTGGGCAGCACCGCAAGCGCGTCGTTCAGCGCCTTGTCGAGCTCGCGTTCGCGCGCCTCGCCATTCTGGATGAAGGTCTTGATGTCACCGACTTCGGCCTTGAGCTTCTCGGCGAGTGCCGCGTCGCCCGAGCGCATGGCGTTGCCAATCTCCTTGGAGGCGGCGTTGCGGCGCTCCTGCTTGGTCTGCAGCTCGGTGACGTGCTCGCGCCGCGCTTCGTCCTTCTTGATCAACTCGTCGACCGTGGACTGCGCCTCGTCAGCCGACCACGAGCGCTTGGCCAACGCCTCGACAAGGGCCTTCGGGTTGTCGCGAATCCATTTGATGTCAAGCATGGTTGGTCCGTCCTCAGGTAAGGTCTGAGGGGGTAAACCGCATCCTTGATCGATGCAAGACGGCGACTGTCGCGTTTTTCCGCTAGCGAAAGCGCCGGCCTAGGAAGGAGCCTGCGTTGAGGACGCCTTCGCTGCTTTTTCGGCCACCGCTTCGGCAGCTTCCTGCTTTTCGCGCGCCAGCTTCTGCTTGACCTGGTCGCGCTCGATGAACCGGGCCGCCCAGATCGAAACCTCGTAAAGCAGGATGGTCGGGATAGCCAAGCCGATCTGGCTCATCGGATCCGGCGGCGTCAGCACGGCCGCGACGACGAAGGCGATGACGATCGCCCATTTGCGCTTTTCGGCCAGCGCCTTCGACGACAGCATGCCGACGCGCGTCATCAGGCTGGTCACCACCGGCAGCTGGAACACCAGGCCGAAGGAGAAGATCAGCGTCATGATCAGGCTGAGATATTCCGACACTTTTGGCAGCAGCGAAATCTGCACCTGGTCGTCGGTGCCGGCCTGTTGCATGGCGAGGAAGAACCACATCACCATCGGCGTGAAGAAGAAATAGACCAGCGACGCGCCCATCAGGAACAGGATCGGAGAGGCGATCAGGAACGGCAGGAAGGCGTTGCGTTCGTTCTTGTAGAGGCCGGGCGCGATGAATTTATAGATCTGCGTGGCGATCAGCGGAAAGGCGATGACCATGCCGCCGAACATGGCGAGCTTGACCTGCGTGAAGAAGAATTCCTGCGGCGCTGTATAGATCAGTTCGACCTTGTGCGGATCGAGCCCTGCCCATTGCGTCGCCCATTTGAAGGGGATGACCAAAAGGTTGAACAGCTTTTTGGCAAAGAAGAAGCAGACGAGGAAAGCGACGAAGAAGCCGCCGATCGACCAGATCAGCCGCCGCCGCAGTTCGATCAGATGCTCCATCAGCGGAGCCGACGACTTTTCGATCTCGTCCTTTTCGGTGTCCGAAATGCTCACTTGGCGGCTCCCGCCGTCTTCCTGGCTGCCGGCTTTTTGGCTGGGGCAGGCTTTGGGTCAGCCTTTGTAGCAGCAACTGATTTGGCGGCCTTTGCCGGCGCCACCTTGGCGGTCGCTGCTGGCGACTTGGCAGAGGATTTGGCCGCCGGTGCAGCCTTTGCCGGTGCTGTCTTGGATGCCGCCATCGTGGTTGCCGGCGCCTTGGCTTGCTTGGCCGTTGCTGCCGTCTTTGAAGGCGCTTTTTGGGGCGTTGCTGTTGCAACAGCCGGCGTAACCACGGACTCGTCGGTCATGGCCGGAAAGATCGGCGCAGCCGGCGCTGTATCCGGTCCGTTGACACCTGGCATCACCGTCGCGCCGTTCTTGAGCGGCTCCGCTGCCTGCGGGGTCTCTGCCGCCGGCGTTGAGGGATCAACCGCTGGCTTCGGCTTCATCACCGCATCGACGCCGGAGCGCACGTCGGCTGCCGCCTGTTCGAATGGATTGAGCTGCTTGCGGATCTCGGCCGCCGGATTGAGGCTCCTGAGCGTATCGACCGACTTCTTGACGTCGTCGAGTTCGGCTTCCTTCAGCGCCTCGTTGAACTGTTTCTGGAAATCGGAGGCCATCGCGCGCAGCTTCGCCGTCGTGCGGCCGAAGGTGCGCAGCATATTTGGCAAATCCTTGGGCCCGACGACCACGATCATGACGATCGCGATCACCAGCATTTCGGTCCAGCCGACTTCAAACATGGCAATCAGTTCCGACTAGTGCTTGTCGCCCAAAAGTGCGAAGCGGTTTTGGGACAACGACTTGCACAAAAGCAACAACCTTGGGCTCAGCTCTTGCTGGCCTTTTCCTTCACTGCCGAAACGGTCTCGTCGGGACGGTGCTCGACGGTGCGCTTGTCATCGGCGGTATCGTCGTCGGCCATGCCCTTCTTGAAGCTCTTGATGCCCTTGGCCATGTCGCCCATCAGCTCGGGGATCTTGCCGCGGCCGAACACCAGCAGCACGATCACCAGCACGATCATCCAGTGCCAAATCGAAAATGAACCCATTGTAACTCTCTCTCGAATGTTTTCCCTGGCGATGATCTATGCGTTTTCGCGTTGGGATTCAAACACAACAGCGACAAAGTTTATGAAGGCGCGGCTCATGTCACGCATTTTCGGCAAAGCTGCCCGCTACCAATCGGCGCATCTACAGCCGCAATGCAGCTTTTTGACAGCGGCTTGCGGTCAATCTTCCGTGACGCGCGGCGTCAGCAGGCCGAGTTCCTCAAGGTCGATGTCGGTCAGCGCATCCTCGTCCTCGGTCAACGCATCCGGGTCGGCCGGCGGCAGCGGGATGGCGAAATTCGATGGCATGCGGCCCGAAAGCAGTCCCGCTCCCTTCAGTTCGTCCATGCCGGGAAGATCGCGGATCTCCTCGAGCGCGAAATGGTCGAGGAATGTGTCCGTCGTGCCGTAGGTGACCGGACGGCCGGGCGTGCGGCGGCGGCCGCGCATCCGCACCCATTCCGTTTCGAGCAGCATGTCGAGCGTGCCCTTCGAGGTCTCGACGCCTCTGATGTCCTCTATCTCGGCGCGCGTCACCGGCTGGTGGTAGGCGATGATCGCCAGCACTTCGAGCGCCGCGCGGGAAAGCTTGCGCTGCTGGACCGTATCGCGGCTCATCAGGAACGCGAGATCGCCGGCCGTGCGGAATGCCCAGGCGTCGCCGACCCGCACCAGGTTGACCCCCCGCCGCGCATAGATTTGCTGCAGCTCGGCCATGGCAGCGGCTATGTTGATGCCATCAGGCAGTCTGGCTGCGAGCTGCTTTTCGCTGACCGGCTCGGCGCTGGCGAATACGATCGCCTCGGCCATGCGCACGGCTTCCGCCATATGCAGCCGTTCGCCAGGATTCATGGGCGAGTTCTGGGTCTCAGTCGGGTCCTGGGCGATAATGCCCTCCTCCGTCTCTTCTTCGACCTTGAACGGAATGACCGAAGCGTTGCCGCGTTCGCTCATGATGCCACCTCGACTGCTTTGATTGCCGGCTCCCGGTGGTCGCGCAGATAGATCGGCGCAAACGCCTGGTCCTGCCGCACATCGATCTGCCGCTCGCGCACCATTTCCAGTGTTGCGGCGAACGAGCTGGCGATGGCCGTGCGGCGTTCTTCCGGACTGGTCATATACTCGATCAGGAAGCTGTCGAGCGCCGTCCAGTCGCTCAGCGACCCCATCAGCCGGGCCAGGACGTCGCGCGCGTCCTTGAGCGACCAGACGCCGCGCCTGGCGATCGTCACATTGGTGATGGCCTGCTTCTGACGCTGCTGCGCATAGGCGGTGAGAAGGTCGTAGAGCGAGGCAGAATAGGCGTTGCGCTTCTCGACGATGACCATTTCCGGCATGCCGCGGGCAAACACGTCGCGGCCGAGCCGGTTCCGGTTGACCAACCTGGCCGACGCGTCGCGCATGGCTTCCAGGCGCTTCAGCCGGAACTGCAGCACCGCCGCCAGTTCCTCCCCGCTTTCGCCCTCTTCGCCGGGCTGTTTCGGGATCAAAAGCTTCGACTTGAGGAAGGCCAGCCACGCCGCCATCACCAGATAGTCGGCGGCAAGCTCGAGCCTCAGCGCCCTCGCCGTCTCGACAAAGGCCAGATACTGCTCGACCAGCGCCAGGATCGAAATGCGCGCCAGATCGACCTTTTGGGTGCGGGCAAGGTGCAGCAGAAGGTCAAGCGGACCTTCGAAGCCGGCGACATCGACGACCAGCGACGGATCGCCGGTGACGCGTGAATCGTCGTTCTCGGCCCACAGACGGTCCATCGGTGCGGCCTTCGCAGCCTTGCTGTCCAATGTTTCCGCCACTTACTTCTGCTTCCTTTGGTCTAGGCCACCGCGTCGAAATAGGTGGCAAACTCGGCGCGTATTTCGGTTTCGTCGGCCCGGTCGCGATCCCTTATATAGGTCAGCGCCCGCTTGGCGCGTTCCAGCGACGTGCCTTCAAGTCCCGTGGTTCGCGATGCGATGCCCGCCATCTCCTCGAAAACGCCATTGCAGTGAAGGACCAGATCGCAGCCCGCCGCAAGGATCGAGGCCGCCTTTGTCGGGAAATCCCCAGAAAGTGCCTTCATCGAGGTATCGTCGCTCATCAAGAGCCCGTCGAAGCCGATCTCGCGGCGGATGATCTCGTCGATGACCTTGCCCGACGTGGTCGCCGGGTTGTTCGGATCGATGGCGCTGTAGACGACATGCGCCGTCATCGCCATCGGCAGATGGCTAAGCTCCCGAAACGGGGCGAAATCATGCCGCTGCAGGTCGCTCAGCGAGGCATCGACGACAGGCAGTTCGAAATGCGTGTCGGCAAAGGCGCGTCCATGACCCGGAATGTGCTTCATCACCGGCAGCACGCCGCCCGACATCAGCCCTTCCGCCGCGGCGCGGCCAAGTTCGATGACCGGGCGGGGTTCCTTGCCGTAGGCGCGCGCGCCGATGACGTCGCTGGCGCCCTCGATCGGCACATCCAGCACCGGCAGGCAGTCGGCCGATATGCCGTAGCGCAACAGGTCGAAGGCATGCAGCCGCGCCATCAACCAGGCGGCGCGTGTGCCGGCGTCGTGGTCCTTGCGCCACAATGCGCCGAGCGCGCCGCCGGCCGGATAGTTCGGCGCCAGCGGCGGCCGCAGGCGCTGCACCCTTCCGCCCTCCTGGTCGATGAACACCAGCGCATCGGGGCGCCCGATACAGTCGCGCATCTCGGCAACCAGATCGCGGATCTGCTCGGTCTCGCCGATGTTGCGCGCAAACAGGATGAAGCCCCAGGGGCATTCATTGCGATAGAAACGGATTTCGTCGCGGGTGAGCGATTTCCCGGCACAGCCGAGGATCATGGATTTTGATTCGGTCATCCCCTGAGTTTAGGGCTTCGCGCCGTCAAAGGGAATCACCCTGGGCCGCAAGCACCTGAACCCCTCGTCCATCCACATGAAAAAGCCGGCGCGACCCTTGGGAACGCGCCGGCTTCGATGATTGGATCAGGTCTTAGCGCGACACGAAGCAGTTGCCGCCGGCAGCCTTGTAGCTGGTGCACAGATTGATCGCATCGTTGCGCGACTGCGCCGGGACGCGGACGCGGTAGAAAGTGCCCTTGCCAGCGATCTCCGCCTTGACGATGTTGGCGGTGCGACCAGCGAGCACACTGCCATAGCGGCGCTGCAGGTCCGCATAGTTGGCCTGGGCGCTTTCGACCGTCGGCTGCGAAGCAATCTGCATCGACCACGAACCGCCTGTTGTCGCGGCCGTCGCCGGAATGGAGGCAACCTGGTCGGGCTTGACCTCACCGACCACGTCGACCGGCTGATCGGACGGGCGCTGCGGCGCCACGGCAACCGTCTGCGGCGTGTTGGCGGACTGCGTCTCAACCTTCGGTGCAGCCGCCGGCTTCACCGGCTTGACCGGCTTGGCGGTTTCGGCACCAGCCTGGTCGCCATTTGCCTGATCGGCGGCCGGCGCCACGGTGCCGGTTTGCTCGGCATCGGCCGACGGGGCGACATGCTGCGGCGCCGGGTCAAGCGGCTCGGCCGCCGCAATTTGCGGTGCGGCCGGCGTCGGATCCTCACGTGCCACCAGCGAGCCGTCGGGCTTGACCACCATGGTCCGCACCTTGCGCGGGGCAACGGCCACCGTATCGGGGTTCTTGTCGGCTTCCTGCAGAACCTGCGCGATGCGGTCCTCGGACTTGGGTGCCGGTGCCGCGGCCGCGTCGGGATTGCCTGCAGCATCGGGGTTGCCGGCGGCGTCGGTGCCCGGGGCAGCATCGGTATCGTCGGGTGAAAGATCGACGACGCGGCTTTCCGGTTCCTGCGCCTTCACATCGACCGGCTCTTCGGTGTTGGTGACCAGCTTCTCCTGCACCGGCTCGGCCGGCTTGGTGCCCTTGGCGACCGCGTCATAGACCTTGTTGTCCTGGTTCGGCACCACGGCGCCGCCGGGATTTTCCGGCTTGACCTTGATCGGGGTGTTGTCGGCCTTGACGATCACCGGAGCGTCGGTGCCGCCGTTGCCGCCAAAGGACAAGGCAAAGGCGCCAAGGCCACCCGCAATCGCCACCGCAGCAACGACCCCGGCGACCAACAGGCCGCTCCTGCGCGGCCTTGCAGCTTCCTGCTCGGCCGGGCCTGGCAACGCCATCGCCTCGTCCAGATCCGGATCATAGTCGAGCTCGTCGACCGCGAAATCGTCAGCCTGCGAAACCGGCCGGCTGCCCGGCAGATCGTCCACGGCGAAGCCGCCAGCAGCACCAGCATAAGAAGGTTGCGCTGCGGCCACAGGCGCTTCTGCCGGCCGCGCCGCATAGGCGCGCTGGTCGAAGTCGTGGCCAGAACTGAAGCCGGAGCTATAGGAATCGTCGTCATAAGCGGCGCTGCGCGTGGCCGCAGGCGGCGGCGCCGCTTCCACCGCATTCATGTCGGTGAGCAGACCGGCGAATTCGGCGTCGATATCGTCGTAGGCCGCCGGCTCGTCTTCCTGGAAGCTGAGCTCGGGAATGTCGAGGTCGTCGGCGATCGCCACCACACGCTCCGGCACATCGACCGTCTCGACATCCGGCATCTCGTCATAAGCCGGAGGCGGCGCCTGGCGCGTTGTCGCCGGCGCCACATAGGCGGCGGCGATCGGCTGGTCGCGATAGGTTGGCGCTTCCGCCGGCGGCATCGAAGGCTTTTCTGCAAAAGAAGCTTGAGGCTGCGCTGCAAACGAAGGTTGCGGCTGCACTGAGAAAGAAGGGTTGCCGGGGGTCGGGGTCACGCGGCTCCATGAACGCGCCGGCTCCGGCGGCGTCGAGCGCCAGTCGCCAGTAACAGGTGCGGCTGTGTCGTCATCACCGAGATCGATGCCCTTGGCCAAGGCCGCATCGAAGGCATGATCGTCGAACTCGATCTCGGGCTCCTCCCCCTCGAGTTCCTCCGCAAGCAGATCACCGAAATCGGCATCGTTCTGGGCCGCGGCGGCCTGAGGAACCTGCGCAGGTGCGTGTTCGTCCAGGTCCCAATCGAGATTATCGGCGGGAGCCGCCGGAGCCGCAGCGGACCGCTGCACCGGCACGACAGGCTCATAGGCTCTTGTGGGCTCGATGACTGGCGCCGGCCGTGGTGTGGTCATCGCGCCAAGCAGCGCGTTGAGTTCATCTTCCAATGTCCGTTCATCGGCGGCCGGCGCGGCCGGGGTCGCCTCAACGACGGGCGCCACAACAGCGGGCGCCACATAAGCGGGTACGTCCGAGGCTGGCTGCACCGGAGCGGCGGCGACCTCGGCGACCGGCTCTTGGTCGGCAACCGCATCGTCGATGCTCAGATCGAAATCGTCGAATGCCTCATGTTCAGCCTCATGGGAGGGGCCGGCCTCCGCAGTCCAGGCCGGCGTCTCATCGGCTTCCGGCGCGTCCATCTCAACCGGCGCGCTGACCTCGAGATCACTGACGTCCTGATCGCGCTCTGCCGGATCCTCGGCTTCAACAGGCTGAGCTTCGAAAGCCTGAGGCTCGAAATCCTGGGCGGCGAAATCCATGTCGACATCGGCCATTGCGTCTTCGAAATGACCGGCAAAGCCCTCATCGGCAACCGCGTGGTCGCCGGCGTCGACGACATGAACCGGGGCCTCGGCTTCCGGAGCGGCATACTGCTCCTGCGCCGGCACATGGCTGTCCAGCATCAACTCGTCTTCCAGCGACAGCGAGACGGCATTGTCGAAATCATCGTCGAATGCGACGTCGTGGGCAGGCGCGGCAACTTCGGCGACATGGGCTACATCACCCGTCGCATCGTCGTCGAGCAGCAATCCCTGCTCGAGCGAAGCGGCAAGCTCGTCGTCCATCGGCAGGTCGTCTTCGAGCGGTGACACGTTTTCCAGCGACCTGGCGACAGCAGTGTCGAAATCGTCATCGAATACAGGTTCTTCGAACGCGGGCTCGACGGCAACCGCCGCAGCCTGCGGGAGAACGCCAAAATCATGATCCGCAGCATCGTCGAACACGAAATCATGGTCCAGCGAAGCGGCGAGCGCATCGTCCATCGCGGCATCGGCGGTTTCGAAAGCCGGCTCGCGAATCTCGGCGGCAGGCTGGTGAACCTCGGGAGCCGGCTGGCTGACCTCCATGGAAGTGAGGTCGTCGCCGAATTCGCCCATCAACTCCTTCTCGAGGTCGATGTCGAAATCACCCTCGTCCGCAGCCTTCTCGACGGCTGGCGCCTGTGGCTTGACCGGCTGGCGCGGATCGAAACCCATGATCCTGGTCAGTTCTGCGAACGGATCATCCTGGTCGATGTCGTTGTTGTCGGCTGCTCTCAGCTGGGTTCTGTCTGCCATTATTGTTCCCGAACTCGCACTCATTCGGACGCCATGGACGTCGCGTAGGGTTGGCCCTTACCAGCGCAATGTGGGCAAATGGTGACAGGTGTTTTAGTCAAACCTAACGCATTTCGGCGGGCGCATCAGCCCCAATCAGCGTCAGGCCGGAGGTCAAAATATCCGAAACAGCCTGCACCAGCCCTAGTCTGGCATGAGTCAATTGTCGGTCGTTAACCTTAACAAAACGTAAGTCTGGATTCTCGGTGCCCCGATTCCAGTGCCCATGGAAGCTGGAGGCGAGATCGTAGAGGTAGAATGCCAGCCTGTGCGGCTCCAGCGCAAGAGCCGCCGATTCAATCAGCCGGGGATATTCAGCCAGCTTCCGGATCAGCCCGATCTCGCCCTCATCGGTAAGCGACGCCGAGGCGGCGGCCAGGCTCTTGCGGTCGAAATTGGCCTCGCCCAGTTGCTCGCTCGCCTGCCGGAACACCGAATGGCAGCGCGCCGAGGCGTACTGCACGTAAAACACAGGATTGTCCTTCGACTGCTCCGTCACCTTGGCGAAGTCGAAGTCGAGCGGCGCATCGCTCTTGCGGTAGAGCATCATGAAGCGGATGGCGTCGCGGCCCACTTCCTCCACCACTTCGCGCAGTGTGACGAAGTCGCCCGAGCGCTTCGACATCCGAACCGGTTCGCCATCGCGAAACAGCTTCACCAGATTGCACAGCAGCACCGTCAGCTGGAGCTTCAGATCATCACCGGCAATCGCCCGCGCCAAGGCTTCCAGCCGTTTGACATAGCCGCCATGATCGGCGCCTAGCACATAGATCAGGTCGACAAAGCCGCGATCGACCTTGTCCTTGAGATAGGCGACGTCGGCGGCGAAATAGGTGAACAAGCCGTCGGACTTGACCAGCGCCCGATCCATGTCGTCGCCAACTGCGGTCGACCGAAACAAAGTCTGCTCGCGGTCTTCCCAGTCGTCCGGCTTTTCGCCCTTGGGCGGCGGCAGCTTGCCCTTGTAGATATGGCCCTTCAGCGTCAGATCGTTGATCGCCGAGCGGATTTTCCTGGCATTGTCGGCATGCAGCGTGCGCTCGGAGAAGAACACATCGTGATGCACGTTGAGCAGCGCCAGATCCGAGCGGATCATCGCCATCATCGCATCGATGGTGCGGTCCTTGACGATGGCCAGCGCCTCGTCATCCGGCATCTGCAACAGCTTGCGGCCGAATTCAGCAACCAGAGCCTCGCCGACCGGAACCAGATAATCGCCAGGGTAGAGACCGGCCGGTATCTCGCCAATGTCGTCGCCGAGCGCTTCGCGGTAACGCAGGAAGGCCGAACGCCCGAGCACGTCGATCTGCGAGCCGGCATCGTTGATGATGTATTCCTTGGTCACGTCGTAGCCGGCGAAGGCCATCAGATTGGCCAGAGTGTCGCCGACCACCGCACCCCGGCAATGGCCGACATGCATCGGCCCTGTCGGGTTGGCCGAGACATATTCGACATTGGTCTTGCGGCCACCACCGATGGTCGAGCGGCCGTAGTTGCGGCCCTGTCCGAGCAGCGCGGTCAGATGCGCCTGCCAGAAAGCGTCCTTGAGCCTGAGATTGACGAAACCCGGACCGGCCACTTCGGCGGCCGAAACATCGGCGTCAGCGCGCAGCACCTCCACCAGCCGTTCGGCCAGCGCGCGCGGGTTCTGCCCGGTGGGCTTGGCCAGAACCATCGCCGCATTGGTGGCGAGATCGCCATGGCTGGCGTCGCGCGGCGGCTCGACGGCAATGCGCGACAGGTCGGGCGTAGCGCCATTACTGTCTTTCAAATCAAGCGCTTCGACGGCTTTTGTGATTCGCGCGCTGAAATCGGCGAAGATGTTCATGGGTCTTGCTCTGGCGGACTGTGCAGGAGAACCGGCTCGTTGGCCGGCAAATCGCGCCCGCCCTAGCTTAAATCGGGCGTATGGTCAAACAGACGGCGGTGTTCCTTCAAGGCGTAAGTGTCCGTCATCCCCGCCAGGAAATCGGCAACGCTCCGCGCCTTGATGCGGTCTTCGGCCCGGTCGAGCCCCTCACGCCAGCCATCCGGCATGGCGCGCGGATCGGCGAAATAGACGTCGAACAGGTCGCGCACGATCTGCTCGGCATCGCCGCGCACGCGCATCACCTCGTCATGCCGGTAGAGGTGCTTGTAGAGAAACGCCTTCAATTCCTTCTCGCTCGCCGCCATCCCGGCGGAAAACGTCACCATCGTCTCGCCCGCCGCCCGCACCGCTTCAGCGCTGTCAGGCTTGATGCGCTCCAAATTGGCGGTGGTCGACACGATGACGTCCTCGACCATCATCGTGATCTGCCGGCGCATCAGCTCATGGCCGGTGCGCACATCGTCAAGGCCGGGATAGCGTGCGCGCACGCCTTCAAGGATCGATCCCGGCAGGGCAACCTTCTCCAGCATGTCCAGCGTCAGGAAGCCGGAGCGCAGGCCGTCATCTATGTCATGGGTATTGTAGGCAATGTCGTCGGCGATCGCCGCGCACTGCGCCTCGATACCGGCGAAACGGTCGAGTTCGAGGTCGTGCAGCTGCGAATAATCCCGGATCGCCTGCGGCACCGGGCCCTTGAGGCCTTTTCCCTTGGCGTCGGTCAGCGGGCCATTGTGCTTGACCAGGCCTTCGAGCGTTTCCCAGGTCAGGTTCAGCCCGTCGAACTCGGCATAGCGCCGTTCCAGCCGCGTCACCACGCGCAGCGACTGGGCATTGTGGTCGAAGCCGCCCCATTCGGTCATTCGCTCGTTCAGCGCGTCCTCGCCGGTATGGCCGAACGGCGTGTGGCCGAAATCGTGGACCAGGGCGACCGCCTCGGCCAGATCCTCATCGCCGCGCAGCGCCCGCGCCAGAGCGCGCGCAATCTGTGCCACCTCGATCGAATGCGTCAGCCGGGTGCGATAGTGGTCGCCTTCATGCGCCACGAACACCTGTGTCTTGTGCTTCAGCCGGCGGAACGCTGTGGAATGGATGATCCGGTCGCGGTCGCGCTGGAACGGCGTGCGCGTCGGACTCTCGACCTCGTCATAGAGCCGCCCGCGCGACTTGGCGGGATCGCTGGCATAGGCCGCGCGCGGCCGATAGCCGAACCCAATGTCGCCAAGCTCATTTGTCATGGCCGATGCCGCCGCAGTTGACTTGCCCCTTCCCGCTTCATACCTATCATGTGAAACCGAAAGCAAGGTGACGCCCATGGGCGCTGATGCCAAGAGTGCCATGAAAGTCGAAATGACCGAGTCCGCCGCCAGGCGGATCGCGAAAATCGTCTCTGGCGAAGCCGGCAAGACGGCCCTGCGCGTCTCCGTCGAGGGCGGCGGCTGCTCCGGCTTTTCCTACAAGTTCGATCTGGTCGACACGCGCAATGACGATGACGTCGCAATCGAGAAGGACGGCGCCACCGTGCTGATCGACGATCTGTCGCTGGTCTATATGGGAGGCTCGGTCATCGACTTCGTCGACGATCTGATGGGCCAGTCGTTCCAGATCCGCAACCCCAATGCAGTCGCCTCCTGCGGCTGCGGCACCAGTTTTTCCATCTAGTCAGATGCCTGCCATCGGCGCGGTCCGTCAGGTCGCCCTGTCGGCCGGGCGCGATCTCGATGTCACGCTGGCATTCTGGCGCGATGTGCTCGGCCTGGGAGTTCACGCCCGATACGATCCGCCCGGCATGGCCTTTATTATGGCCGGCGACGTGCGCCTGCTGTTCACCGATGGCGTGCCGGCAGGTACCGTCTATCTCGATATTGCAGGCCTCGAAACCTTCCATGCCGAGGCGAAAGCATCCGGCGTTCCCTTCACCGCACCGCCTGCACTCGTCCACAACGATGCCGAAGGCACGTTCGGCCCGGCGGGGGAAAGCGAGTGGATGGCCTTTCTAAAGGACCCGGCAGGCAATACGATCGGGCTTGTCGAACGTCTCCCGCCCGAACATCCCTGAGGCTGCATGAAAATCGTCACCTGGAACATCAACGGCGTTCGCGCCCGCATCGGCAACCTCACCCACTGGCTAAGCGAAAGCCAGCCCGATATCGTCTGCCTGCAGGAGATCAAGACGGTCGACGAGCAGTTCCCACGCGCCGAGATCGAGGCGCTTGGCTACAATGTCGAAACCCATGGCCAGAAGGGTTTTAACGGCGTCGCTCTGCTGTCGAAGCTGCCGTTCGACGAGGTCAGAAGGGGCCTGCCGGGCGACGACACGGATGAGCAGGCGCGCTTCATCGAGGGCGTGTTCTCGACCGATCAGGGCGCGCTGCGCGTCGCCTCGCTCTATCTGCCGAACGGCAATCCGATCGATGACGAGAAGAAATTCCCCTACAAGCTGTCGTGGATGGACCGGCTGTATCGCTGGGCCGAGCAGCGCCTGCTTCTGGAAGAGGCGCTGGTGCTGGCTGGCGACTACAATGTCATCCCCGAGCCGATCGACGCGCGCTTCCCCGAGAACTGGCTGGGCGATGCGCTGTTCCAGCCGCAGACGCGGCAAGCCTTCCGCCGACTGAAGAACCTCGGCTTCACCGAGGCGGTGCGCGCCGTCACCGACACGGCCGATGTCTACACCTTCTGGGATTATCAGGCCGGCGCCTGGCAGAAGAACAACGGCATTCGCATCGACCATCTGCTGTTGTCGCCCGAGGCCGCCAACCGCTTTTCCTCGGCCTCGATCGAAAAGCACGTGCGCGCCTGGGAAAAACCCTCCGACCATGTGCCGGTGGCGATCGATCTGGCGCTGCAGCCGGCCTGAGATCAGCCGAAACCCTGATATCGCCACAATCGCGCCATTCAGTCGGACATCAGCATGGCGGCTGGGGTTCCATGACCATACGATTCCTTCTTTGTCCGATCGGCTTGGCATTTGCCATGGCTGCACCTGCAGCCGCTTTGGCCGACCAGCAGTGCCTGGCCAATGGCAAGTCCTACCAGGTAGGCCAAGTCGCTTGCCTGACGGTTTCCGACCAGAGCCATATGGCCCGCTGCGATCTGGTGCTCAACAACACCTCATGGACGAAGATCGGCGACACCTGCCCTGACAGCACGATGAAGCCTCACTTGCGCGTCACGCCAATCTCAATGCCGGTACGCAGAGCGGTGCCGACCGAGCCGATCGAGAACTGATTTTCCGATTGTTTTGAGGCGGGCAACCTTACTGGTCGCCGCCGCCCTTGGTCAGGATGTCGTCAGCCAGCGATATGGCGGTGCGGCGGTCGGCTTCGCCGGCGGCGGCAAACGCCTCTTCCTGCATGCCGCGGATCCACGGCTGGTCGGCCGGCGAGGCGCGTTCGAGCGCGGCCGTCATCATGGCCAGCCCGCGCACGATCTTGCCGCTCTGAAACAGAAGATTGCCAAGCGTCGC
The DNA here is from genome assembly GCF_053848025.1 of Mesorhizobium sp. 128a. Lineage (NCBI taxonomy): Bacteria > Pseudomonadati > Pseudomonadota > Alphaproteobacteria > Hyphomicrobiales > Phyllobacteriaceae > Mesorhizobium > Mesorhizobium sp. 128a. Next base: position 67,673 of record NZ_JBSPKY010000008.1, read on the forward strand.
CTGGGCGCCGGCATGGCCTTTTTCGGCGGCGAGCTGGAACCAGCGGCCGGCCTGCTTGACGCTGGCCTTCACGCCGCCCTCGCCCTTCAGGAACATCTGGCCCATCTCGAACTGGGCGTTCGGATTGCGGTAGTTGGCGGCTGCGCGCATGTAATATTCCTGCGCCGCGACCTCGTTTTCCTCGACCGGGCTGCCGGGAATGCCTGTCCTGAGATAGTCGCCCAGCGCCACCAGCGCGTCGGAGACATAGCTTTCCTCCGGCGACCCCGGCTCGACATCCTGGTCGACGATCTCGGAGAAGAATTTGAAGGCCGCATAGTCATCGCGGGTCACGCCGTCGCCTTCGGCATACATGCGCGCGAGCTTCCAGGTGGCGCCGATCTGGCCGTTCTCGGCGGCGTATTTATACGCCTCGACCGCCTGTTCCTTGTGGCCGCTCTTGTAGGCGGAGAAGCCGAACTGGAACACGGCCCACGGGCTCGACTGCGGCTTCACGCCGGTCTTGTCGTCGAACACCTTGTCGTCGAAGGCCATGGCCTGGCCCACGGCGCCAAAGATCGCAACAGCGACCAGTGCCGGAAGGACAGACGACCTCAACAACTCAGATATCCGCATAGCAATGTGTTTCTTTGGCACCGCCGGGATGGGTGACCGCGCCGTCGCGGGCGGGCCCCACCGTCTGTGCGTATTTCCAGATCGCGCCCGACTGATAGTCGGTCGTGCGCGCCTTCCAGGTCTTCGCCCTCGTTGCCAGTTCAGCCTCGGACAGATCGACCTCGATCGTGCCTTTGGTTGCATCGATCGAGATCACATCGCCGTCTTTCAACAGTCCGATCGGGCCGCCAACGGCAGCTTCGGGTCCGACATGGCCGATGCAGAAGCCGCGCGTCGCGCCCGAAAACCGGCCGTCGGTGATGAGGGCCACCTTGCCTCCCATGCCCTGGCCGTAGAGAGCCGCCGTCGTCGACAGCATCTCGCGCATGCCCGGGCCGCCGCGCGGACCTTCGTAGCGGATGACGAGAACCTCGCCTTCCCGGTAGTTGCGGTGCGTGACCGCCTCGAAACATTCCTCTTCCGAATCGAAACAGCGTGCCGGGCCTGAGAATTTCAGCTCCGTCATGCCCGCGACCTTCACGATCGCACCCTCGGGGGCAAGGTTACCCTTCAAGCCCACGACACCGCCGGTTTGGGTGATTGGTCGGTTGGCGGGACGGACCACATCCTGGCTATCATTCCAGGCAACGTGCTCCATGTTTTCGGCCAAAGTACGGCCGGTCACGGTCAGGCAGTCGCCATGCAGGTAGCCGTGGTCGAGCAGCGTCTTCATCAGCAGCGGAATGCCGCCGGCCTCGAACATGTCCTTGGCGACATATTTGCCGCCCGGCTTGAGATCGGCCATGTAAGGCGTCTTCTCGAAAATCGCGGCGACGTCGAACAGGTCGAACTTGATGCCTGCCTCATGCGCAATGGCCGGCAGGTGCAAAGCCGCATTGGTCGAGCCGCCGGTGGCCGAGACCACCGTCGCCGCATTCTCCAGCGCCTTCAGCGTGACGATGTCGCGCGGCCGGATGTTCTTGGCGACCAGCTCCATGATCTTTTCGCCGGAGGCGAAATTGAAGCGGTCGCGCATTTCGTAAGGCGCCGGCGCACCGCAGGAATAGGGCAGCGCCAGGCCGATCGCCTCGGCGACAGTGGCCATGGTGTTGGCGGTGAACTGGGCGCCGCAGGAGCCGGCCGACGGACAGGCGGCCTGTTCGATCTCGAGCAGCTCGGCATCGCTGACCGTGCCGACCGAATGCTGGCCGACCGCCTCGAACACATCCTGCACGGTGATCTGCCGGCCGCGATAGCTGCCGGGCAGGATCGAGCCGCCATAGATGAAGATCGACGGCACGTTGAGCCGCACCATGGCCATCATCATGCCGGGCAGCGACTTGTCACAGCCGGCAAGGCCGACCAGCGCATCATAGCAATGGCCGCGCATGGTGAGTTCGACCGAATCGGCAATCACGTCGCGCGACACCAGCGACGACTTCATGCCCTGGTGGCCCATGGCGATGCCGTCGGTGACGGTGATGGTGCAGAATTCGCGCGGCGTGCCGTTGGCGGCCGCGACGCCCTTCTTGACCACTTGTGCCTGTCGCATCAGCGAGATGTTGCAGGGCGCGGCTTCGTTCCAGCAGGAGGCGACACCGACCAGCGGCTGCGCGATCTCGGCTGCCGACAGGCCCATGGCATAGAGATAGGAACGGTGCGGCGCACGCGCCGGACCGACGGTCACATGGCGGCTAGGCAGCTTGGCCTTGGAAATGACTCTGGCGTCCATACTCTTCCTTGCCGCGGGCGGTGCGGCCTGCCTCATCGCCGAGCCTTTTGGCGCGTGTCCCGAGACAAATTCGAGGTGCGCCGGGTTTATGGCGGGAAATGGGCAATTTGGTCGGGAGGAACCGTAGCGCGGGGGGTTGATCGGGAACTGTTGCCAAAACGTCACAATCGCGAGAGGCGAAAGTGATGAGGGATTTGCAACGCCGGCGCGTTGCGGCACGGCACGACACCGTGCGTCAACGAAAAAGGCAGGGCAAAAGCCCTGCCTTTTGTGTGGATTTTCAGAGCCTTAGAACTTGATCTTGACGCCGCCAGAAATGGCCGTGACCAGATCGTTGCCGAAATCATAGCTGACGTCTGTGCCGGCTTGGTAACCGTTGTCGCCATTCACGACCCCTGAATGGCCGCTGGTCAGGACGCCGACCGCGCCCGCCAGACGCACTTCGATATTGTGCGAAGGCGTGTAGGCGACGCCGCCGCCCAGCGTCCAAGTGTCGGTCTGCGAGCCATAGCCGTGTGATGTGCCACGATCCCAGGAAAGCTGGCCGGCCGCGCTCCACTCATCGTTGAACTTGTGGCCGATGCCGCCCGTGACCGTCCAGCCGTCGCGATACATCAGGTCCAGCGAGGTAATCTGGCCTGAATGCAGATCATCACCCGTAACGCACAGCGCAGCGGGAGTGCCCTGGACGCAGATCGGAACACTCTGCAGCAGGCTCCAGTTGACCCACTTGAGCGAGCCGAAGGCGAGCCAGCCGGGCGCAATGCCTGACTGCAACTTCAATTCGACCGTGTCCGGCATGTACTCCGTCGCGCCGTAGATCGGCAGCACGACAAGGCCAACATGCGTCAGGTCCAGCGTGCCCGAGATGTTGTCGAGCTTGACCCGCGAATTGTAGACGAGGCTGGCGCGCAGCGCGATTTCTGGGATTTCATAGGCAAGGCCGACGCGCCAGCCCCAGCCGGTCCCCTTGAGATCAACACGGCCGGTTCCCTGGAAACCCGGCACCAGCGGCGACACCAGGTCTTCCTTGAAGCCATAGACTTCCTGGTAATAGACGCCGCCTATGAAGCGAACCTGGCCTTTGCCGGCATCCATCTTGTAAGAACAAGTGCCGGCGTAGTTGTTGCTCTTGATGTCGGTTTCGATGTTGGACTCGGCACCAGCCCACAGACCCGGATTTGTGTGCGCGCCCCACGGCTGGGAATAGTCGAACATGCAGTCGACCCCCTTGACGACCTCGGCCTTGACGCCGATGCGCGGCACCCAGTAGCTCTTGCTGTCTTTCGCCGTGCTGCCCAGGAATGTAAGATTGCCGTCACTCGGATCGGTATCGACCGCGTTCTTGAGCTTGCGCTCTGGCATCACATAAGTCGCCTCGGCCTCCGTGGCGAACGGAGCTGGATCAAACAGAAGGTCTATGTCGTAGCCACCGCGCTCGATGCCGCCGGCATGCACGGAACCGATCAAGCCCAGCGAAAAACACCCCGCCCCCAGCAGTGTTTTCAAACGCAAATTGTTCATGGATGTCCTCCCCGAATACGAGTGCGTCAAGCTAGAACCAATTCAGGTTAACGGTGCAACAATGAAATCACATAGCGTACACGTACACTCTTGCGGACCGCATTTCGAACACAGAGGCGGCCTGGCCAGCAGGTCCAAAAATGGCCATTCGGGAGGTACATTAGGAAAGAAATCAGAAAGAAACGCTTAAAACGGCACGAAATCCGGCTGTTTTGCCGGCATTCCTCCCGATTGTTACATTATGGCAACAATGGGGCTGAAACTTTCCGTTTACGTCAATATTAACGCAACGGAATGCCTGTTTATTGGGCAAAAGAGCCGTCGCGAAACGCTTGTCGGCGCCTCGCGAATCCGGTGCTCAACCGGCTTCGCGCACCCTGGTCAACGCCACCGAAAGCTTCTCCTGCTGATCGCGGTATTCGTCGAGTTTTTCGCGCTCGGCTGCGACGATCTCTTCCGGCGCGCTGGCGACGAATCGTTCGTTCGACAGTTTCTTGTGCAGCCGCGCGATTTCCTCGGTCACCTTGGCCAGTTCCTTCTGCAGCCGCGCCGCCTCGGCGGAGAGATCGATCAGGCTGCCGAGCGGCAAGCAGATCGTCGCCTCGTTGAGCACGATCTGGGCCGAGCCCTTGGGTGCGGCGTCCTGCAGCGAGATATCGCCGACCCGCGCCAGCCGCTTGATGGCGGAGGCGTGGCGTTCCAGCCTCTGGTGGGTCTCGGCGCTGGCGCCGACCACCACCAGCGGCGCGATCGCCGCCGGCGGCACGTTCATCTCCGAGCGCACGGAGCGGATGCCGGAGACGAGATCAACCAGCCAGTTGATGTCGGCGGCTGCATCGGCGTCCTCGAAGTCCGGTGACGGCCAGGCGGCGTGGCAAAGCAGCGAGTCGCGCGTCTGGCCGTCGCCGGCCGTCTGCGCCCACAATTCCTCGGTCATGAACGGCATCATCGGGTGAAGCAGCTTGTAGATTTCGTCGAGCACGAAGGCGACACAGGCGCGGCTTTCCGCCTTGGCCGCCTCGTCGGTGCCCATGAACACCGGCTTCAACAGTTCCAGATACCAGTCGCAGAACAGGTTCCAGACGAAGCGGTAGGCAGCGCCCGCAGCTTCGTTGAAGCGGTATGAGGTGATCCCCTCGGTGATCGCGTGCGACGCCCTGGTCAGCTCTGTCAGGATCCAGCGGTTGACCGGCAGCTTGGCGTCGTTCAGCCAGAAATCATCATTGCGCGCGACCTCGTTCATCTCGGCAAAGCGCGTCGCGTTCCACAGCTTGGTGCCGAAATTGCGGTAGCCGGCAATGCGCGCCGGATCGAGCTTCACATCGCGCCCTTGTGCGGCCATCACCGTCAGCGTGAAGCGCAGCGCGTCGGCGCCAAACTCGTCGATGAGGTCGAGCGGATCGATGACGTTGCCTTTCGACTTCGACATCTTCTGCCCGTTCTTGTCGCGCACCAGCGCGTGCACATAAACGGTGTGGAACGGCTCCTCGTGCATGAAGTGCAGGCCCATCATCATCATCCGGGCGACCCAGAAGAAGATGATGTCGAAGCCGGTCACGAGCACATCGGTCTGGTAATAGGTCTTCAGCTCGGGCGCGTGATCCGGCCAGCCCAGCGTCGAGAACGGCCACAGCGCCGAGGAGAACCAGGTGTCGAGCACATCCTCGTCACGGGTCAGGATTTCACCCGGCTCGAAATTCTCGAGCTTTTCCTCGACCCAAGCTTTCCAAGGCCCTTCCAGCGCCAGGTAATATTCGATAGCGGCGCCCAGCGCCTCTTCCTCGGTCTTCTCGACGAACACGCGACCGTCCGGCCCGTACCAGGCCGGGATCTGGTGACCCCACCACAGCTGGCGCGAAATGCACCAGGGCTGGATGTTCTCCATCCAGTCGAAATAGGTCTTTTCCCAGTTCTTCGGCACGAAATTGGTACGGCCCTCGCGCACCGAGGCGATCGCCGGCTTGGCCAGCTCGGCGGCATTGGCATACCATTGCTCGGTCAGGAACGGCTCGATCGGCACGCCGCCCCGGTCGCCATGCGGCACGGCGTGGCGGTGCGGCTCGACCTTGTCGAGAAAGCCGCCGGCCTCCATCAGCTCGACAACCTTCTTGCGAGCGACGAAACGGTCGAGGCCGTCGAGCTCATCCCAGACGGCCTGGCGCTCCGGCGTCACCTCAAGACCGGCGAGGAAGTCCTCGTTATCCCTCAGTTTGATGGCGGCCTCGACGGTCAGGATGTTGATTGCCGGCAGCTTGTGGCGCTTGCCGACTTCGAAATCGTTGAAGTCGTGCGCCGGCGTAATCTTGACCGCGCCGGATCCTTTTTCCGGATCGGAGTACTCGTCCGCCACGACTGGGATTTTTCGGCCGACGATCGGCAGCACGACATTCCTGCCGACCAGATGCCGGTAGCGTTCGTCATCGGGATGCACGGCAACCGCCGTGTCGCCCAGCATCGTCTCCGGGCGCGTCGTCGCCACGGTGATAAAGGTCGCAGGGTTTTCCGGGTCGTACGTCTCGCCTTCGACGGGATAGCGGAAATGCCAGAGGTTGCCGTTGACCTCCTGCTGCTCGACCTCCAGATCGGAGATCGCCGTCAAGAGCTTGGGGTCCCAGTTCACAAGGCGCTTGTCCTTGTAGATCAGCCCTTGTTTGTAGAGCGTGACGAACACTTCGAGCACAGCCTTCGATAGGCCCTCATCCATGGTGAAGCGTTCGCGCGACCAGTCGGCCGAGGCACCGAGCCGCTTCAACTGGTTGAAAATGGCGCCGCCTGACTCGGCCTTCCACTCCCAGACCTTTTCGATGAATTGTTCACGGGTGAGATCGCGGCGATGGATCTGCTTTTCCATCAACTGGCGTTCGACCACCATCTGCGTGGCGATACCGGCATGGTCCATGCCCGGCTGCCACAGCACGTTCTTGCCGCGCATGCGCTCGAAGCGCACCAGGATGTCCTGCAGCGTGTTGTTGAGCGCATGGCCCATATGCAGCGAGCCGGTGACGTTGGGCGGCGGGATGACGATGGTGAAGGCTTCCGCCCCCTCCTCGGCGCCGGCGCCGGCGCGAAATGCGTCCGCCTCTTCCCAGATTTTGGCGATCTTCGGCTCGACGGTCTTTGCGTCGTAGGTCTTTTCAAGCATGGGAAAGTGGTCCGCGCTGTCGGGATTTTGCTGGTTCGGTGTAAATCGGAAGGTTTTGGCCAAGTCAACCGCAGGCGGCCAACGGTACCAGCCATAGATAGGGCGGTATAGATCGAGGCAACAGGCCTGGGCGCGCCCTGGCCACAAGGCTCGGCTCAACCTGACCCGCAACGAAAAAGCGCCGCCCAAGGGCAGCGCTTTGATCCGGAATAGGCGCGAACCCTACTGCGCGCCGCGCGCGACGCGCTCGATTTCCTCGCGAACCAGGCGCTCGACTAGCGTCGGCAGGTTATTGTCCAGCCAATCCTGCAGCATCGGCCGCAGCATCTCCTCGGCCATCTCGTCGAAGGTCTTCTTGCTGCGGCTGGCAAAGGCGTCGGAGAGCTCGCCGAAGGCTGCGGCGACCTGTCGTCCTGTGTGTTCCGAAACGATCGCCGGGCGAACCGGCGTTGCATCGGCCTGGTGCGCCTGCTCGCTGCGCGAAGGACGAGGCTCGAAAGTCGGCTCGGCCGCGAGTTCGTCCTCGAAAGCGTCGATCTCGTCTGCTGCAGCCTGCCGCTCCCCGGTCTCTTGCGGCTTGATTTCTTGCGGCCTGACCTCTTGCGGCCTGATTTCCAGCGGCTTGGCCACTTCGGCGGGCTTTGCCTGGCTGCCCACGGCGGCAATTTCGCGCCGCCAATCGGTAACGATCGAATCGGTGGTTTCCGCCTTCGGCCGTGCCGGCGCTTCTGCCCTGGCCGCCGGAGCAGACTCGCTGGCGATTCTGGCGCTCACTTCCGCCAGGGTCATCGGTGCCTGCGCGGGCGGCGCGACGGTCGTAGGGACCGGATTTGCCGGCGTGGCGGGCTTCACCGGAGCGGGCTCGGAACGCGGCTCCAGCCGCGTCACCACAGGTTCGGCCAGTTGGGCCTGTACCTCGGCCAGCGTCACCGGCTTCTTGCTTTCGGCCGCGCTGTGCAACTCGCTGCGGAAGGCTTCGACATCCGAGTCCGGCCCGGCGGCGGGCGCTAGGTCCTGGCGCAACTCATCGGCGTCACCGGGCTGTTTGCGGCCGGTGTCGCTGTCTTCGATGATCCTCCTGATGGAAGCCAGTATCTCTTCCATGGAAGGTTCGCGCTGCGCGCTGCTTGCCGTCGCCATCGTCACATCCGCCGCCCCGCGCATGACCCCGAAAATCGGTTCGATTTTCGGACAGGATCATGCGCAAAATCCAAGTGCTACAGCGTCCTTGCGCGTCCAATCGGACGCGCGGCGCTGTAGTGACCCGTTCCAAGATTGCCAGTCCGGCAAAAGCCGGGCACGAATCATGGCGACAGCGTAGCCGACGGATTGCCATCCGAGAATCCCCAATCTCGGGAGACGCGGGATTTCAACAATTTAGACCTGGCTCCGAACCGAAGCCCTTCTTTCGGAACCGATCATGGCGGTGCAAAAGGATAGCGCCGCGCATCCCTGTGATGCGCGGCGCTCCAATGCTTCAATCCTAGCGGGATTTGAACCGCCTAAGCGCGGTCAGCGGCCATCCGGCGTGCGCAGGCCGATCCACTTGTCCTTGACGGCTCTGTAGTGCTCTTCAGGCTTGTACTTCACCACATTCAACGCCAGGCGCTCGACCGACAGGCGGCCCATGGCCGAAAGGATGGCATAGCTCGCGACCACCACATCGCGCTCGGAGCTGGCGAGGTCGATCTTGGCCGAGATGACGGCGTTCTGCGCGTTCAACACGTCGAGCGTGGTGCGCTGGCCGACATTGCGCTCCTCGATGACGCCGTTGAGCGCCAACTGCGCGGCGGCAATGACCTGCCGGTTGGCGTCAACGCTTTCCTGCGCAGAGGTGTATTGCGTCCAAGCCGACGTCACCGCCTGGCGCACCTGGTCACGGCTGACATCGACTTCAATGCGGGCCTGGCTGAGCGATTCCTTCGACTGGCGGACCAGGGCCGAGGTGCGGCCGCCCGAATAGATCGGAATGGTCAGTGTCGCACCGATGTTGGCGGAACGGGTGGTGCCATTCTGTGACGTCAAGGTTTCCGGCGAGTTCTTGGAGTAGTCGTCCGAAACGCCGGCTGAAGCGGAAAGCTGCGGCAGCAGAGCGCCTTCGTGGGACTTCACTTGAAATGCGGCTGCGTCGACCAGATGCTCGGTAGAAAGAATGGCCGGATGTTCGGTCGCCGCGATGTCGATCGCCGCATCGAGACTCCTCGGCAAAAGCTTCGCCAATGGGGACGCCGCCTTGAGCTTGCCCGGATCGTCGCCGACGATCTGGCGGTAGGTTGCGGCGCTGGCCAGCGCCTGTGCGCGGGCAGCACTCAACTGCGCCACCGCGGCCGAGCGCGAGGCGTCGGCCTGCGCCACGTCGGTGCGCGTGCCTTCGCCGACCTCGAAGCGCGAGCGCGCCGCGCGCGCCTGCTCGGTCAGGAACTGCAAGTTCTGTTCCGTCAGAACCGCCACCTGACGGTCATGGATGACATCCATGTAGGCGCTTGCCGCGTTGAACAACGTATTCTCTTCGGTGTTGCGCAGGCTCTCGACCGACGCCTTGACCTGCGCCTCGGCTGCCGCGACGTTGTTCTTGGTCTGAAACCCGTCAAACAGCATCTGATTGATGGCGACGCCGAAGCTCCCTGTGGTCAGACGAGTGCCGGCGTTTGAACCGTTGAGGTGCCGGCTGGCGTAGCCGACGTCCGCACTCCCGGTAATGACCGGCCTGTATCCCGACTTGGCGATCGCCACGCCCTCATCGGTGACGCGCACGCCGGCACGGGCGGAGTTCAGCGAGGAATTGTTCTGGTAGGCCTTGGAAAGCGCGCCGAGGATGGTTTCCGCCGAGGCGGCTATCGGCGACAGCGCTGTCGCGGAAATAAGGACGGTAGCAAACAAGCTCTTGGCTAAGGACGGCACTTTAAATCCCTCATTCGTTCTTCACGGGAACCACGCCACGCCAGCCCATCCCAAGGGATCAGCCAGCGCCGCGTCGATATATCGTTCCCCCGCTGACGGCCTCCCGAAACACCGGTTAACCAAATCAGCAACGATTGTCCAATCGCAAGCCAACATGACAGCGTCTTTGCTGCAAGGCAAAATCACTTAGAATTCGAACGCGTGAATGCGTTCAAATCCCGGTAGTGGCTTAATTGCCGCATTAAATGCCCGTCTTCCGGTTGCAACCCCCCCTGCTTTGAAAAAAAGCCGGGCCACACCCGCATTGCCCTGCCCTTCCACGGCGACGAGACGGCCGCCTTCAGCGAGCTGGCCAAGCAGTGCCGCCGGCACCTCCTCGACGCTGCCGCCGAGCAGAATCACATTGTAGGGTGCCTTGGCGGCATGACCTTGGGGCAGCGGCCCGGTGACCACGGCGACATTGTCGCAGCCCTGAGCAGAGAGTGCGGCCTTGGCCGTTTCTGCCAATCCGGTATCGCTTTCCAGCGCAATAACGGATTTTGCCAGTCTGGACAGCAGCGCCGCGCAGTAGCCGGTGCCGCAACCGACATCGAGCACCGAATCGCCGGCGCCGATCTCGGCCAGTTGCAAAAGCTTGGCCAGCGGCGAAGGCTCCATGAGGTAGCGCGCGCCGCTGCCATCGCCGCCGTCGGAGATGCGGATATCCTCGTCAATATAGGCAAGAGCCTGTTGCGTTGCCCCGACAAAAGCCTCGCGCGGAACCGCAAGCATGGCATCGAGCAATGCTGCGTCGGTCACATCGGTGGTGCGTACCTGGCCGTCGACCATCTTCACGCGAAGTTCGGAGAAATCAGCGCTCATGTCCCAACCAATCCGTCAAAAACCAATGCGCTGCGACGCGCTCGCCGCGCCGACACTGCAGCGCATTCGACCGGAACTCAAGCCCCCGCCGCGCGGGAGCTGAAGCAACTGGAGGCCTCGCCCGGAATCGAACCGGGGTGCAAGGATTTGCAGTCCTCTGCGTAACCACTCCGCCACGAGGCCTCGTCGCTCCCGGCGAGCGAACTCAATATGGTGGCGACGAAAGGTCGTCAAGCGTTCGTGCAGCATTCCGGCGCGCTTTCCGCGTCAGCCTCCCTAACGTGGTTCCCGAGCGATTTAACCGCTTGGCGGAGCGGTATATTAGCGCCCGCTAAGCACGACTGCCTGGCAGGCGAAACTCCCACCTGCACCTTTACGTAGCGGGAGATGGAGGTAGCCCATGCCAAGGCCGCGGCGGACTGGAAAACAGCGTTTCGCGCAGATTGTCGCTGTTGCGCTGCGAATAGCTTGTGCGATACGCGCTCGACCGCCTCTCCATCGAGGGAGCAAACCGGCTTTCGCCGCACGATCGCGCGCGACTGGCTTCCGCCGCCGCCGTCCTCAAGGACATCTGCGAGGGGCTGGAAAGGCGCATCGGCCGCTGAGCCGGACCCCCATCGCTTTTCAGTTCGGTCGGCGCCGCCGTTCCCACCAGACGACGAACCGCCGCCGCTGGCGGCGCACCGCGGAAAATTCGTAGGAAAGCACCAAAAGGCCGAGCGGAATCATCCAGAAGCCGAGAATCGGCAGGAAGCCGAGAATGCCGAAAAACACCAGGACGATACCGATGGCGATCCTGAGGCCGCGTGAGCGCGGCATGGTAAACTCGCGGCCGAACACCGAGATTTTGCGCGCCGGTGCCTGGTTTTCGCCTGCTGTAGTCATGTCGAAAGTCGATCCGGTTGCCGTCAGTAAAGCCATACGTCGTAAAGGCTGCCATCACCTTTTGGTTCCGCCGACCAAGGCCAGGCGGCAGTCCAGACGGCTCATATGTGGTGTTCTCAGGCGATTGCCACAAACCATTGCATGAAAAAGCGCTAAAAAATGCGAAATGCTTCTTTGCAAAGCCGAAACGGGTTTGCTATAGGCTGCGCCACTCACATGAGAGCCTCTGTTCCCCGGTAGCTCAGTGGTAGAGCAACCGGCTGTTAACCGGTTGGTCGCTGGTTCGAATCCGGCCCGGGGAGCCAAAGGCTATTGATTTCATTACATTTTTCGCGGTAATCTGGAACTTTCCCCGCTTTCCCTCCCCGCTTTTGGCGACATCGAAAACCCAGCACGAGGGCTCCTGTCTTTACATGTTGGACGCGCCGCGGAGTTGAGGCGGAGCCGGTCTGCTTTTGGATGTTGGTTTAGGCCTTATATGAATGATCGGCCGAGCAGCAGCGATCTCTACCAGCGGCGTCATGTTGTGCAATGACACGACCATCCGCTGACGGCGCAACACGGCGTTCACGAATTTTTTGATGTCCAATGCCATGGGCATAGCGACTTCCTCCCGTCGTCCGCCCTCCCGCGATCATAGGCTACGCCGTTCGGGTGGCGGCGGTAAAGAAAAAAGGCCCGCGCGGGGCGGGCTTGGTGTTGTCGATAATGAACACTAAGGAAGGAATGGTGCGCCGTCCGACGCCACGACCATGGGTTTCAAGGTGACGTACGGTCGGACGGCGCTGCCGCACGAGGCGGCATCTGGATCAAGCTAGTCTTCTGCCGCAACTTCCTTGAGGACCGCCATGGCCCCAAGATGCAGAGCTTCGTGGCTTAACTTCTCATTCCTATCTAATTCCGCCAGGACTCTCTCTAGAACTTCATCCTCGCTCATCTCCGGATGGCTATCAGCCACACGGACAATAAGGTCAGGCAGCGTTTCCGAATAGGCGACCCGTATTGTAGAAACCATATCTCACTCCTCATGCGCAAAGCGCGTTGATGCCGGCCGCGCCATGCGACAGACAAAGTTAAACACCCCACTCGCGGGGCATACATGTCAGTAGAGGGTCTCGCTCGGTGTGTGCTGGCCCGAAGGCTGCAAGCGCGAGACATGGCCAAGCCAAGGCAACATTCCGAAGAACGGCGGCAAGCTAGGTGTTGCCGCCCCTCGGATCAACGAACTTATTTGGCGGTAGCGCAAATATTTAGGTTGACGCCCAAGCGATAAAATCACGACAGGTAAAACGCATCCCGCAGCTGCCGCGTCTTGATCTCCACGTCCTCGACGTGGGCAACCACCACTTCCCGCTTGCGCTCAACCAGCGCCAGCGCATCCGCCGCGCTGAAGCCGGCCTTGGCATATGAGGCCAATTCCTCAAGCAGGCTGCCGACCAGCAATTCCGTGACGTAGCCGAGCCGGGCCAGGTCATTGATGGCGGGCTCTAGGCTGGCATGATGGGCGATGCTGGCGGGATGAATGGCGGTGATGTGAGTATGCGCGTTCATTGGTGGTCTCCTCAAGCCCGTTAGTTGGGTGTGGTAACCATATTGCGAACCGACGCTTGCGGTCAAGCGAAATATTGGGTATAAAACCCACATTTCAATTTGGAAAACACAGATGCCAGTCACCGGAAACCAAATCAAGGCTGCAAGAGCGCTTGCGGGCATGGACCAGAAGGCACTGGCCGATGCAGCAAAGATCGGAATAAACACGGTGAGGAATTTCGAGGGACGGGGCAGCGCAATCGTCCGCGGTCGCCTGGACACCATGCAAGCCATCAAGGACGCCTTTAGCGCCGTTGGCATTGAGTTGCTTGAGGACGGCCAAGCCTCTTCGGAAGGCAGAGGCGTCCGCCTGAGGGAATAGCCATGACCGAGAATACGCCGAGCCGCCTGAGCGCTCATTGACTGGTCTCACCCTCGCTGATGCATCGAAGATCGGGAACGCCACGATCAGAAACTTCGAAGGCGAGAAGCCGGCACCGCAGCATGCAGCGCTGGACGCCGTTTTGCAGCGCGCTCTTGAGGCCGAGGCGTCGAATTCATCAACGACACTGGCATGAAATTGGGGAAGTAAAAGGCGCGCCGTTGTGATCGAAGTTGGCGGCGCGCCCGACTGCTGAGGCGCCAACAGTCGGTCTTCGCGGACCAGCCGGCCCGTTCCCGGCCGACCATGGACCAAGCTAGTGGATTTGCCCGGATCCAGCAAGCCTTTTCGGCAGCCAGTTCGCCCCTCTAAATTGGTAAATTGGTAAATAAAAGCAATGGCTTGACTCCACATGCTGCAGTGTGGAATTACCTGCCGGCATGGGCGGGTTAGAAGACAAAATTTTCACGGTGGACGAGGCTGCCGATTACCTCCGCTGCACACGGCGCGGGGTAATCAAGGTCGCCAAACGGCACGGGCTGTGCATGGTTCGCGGGCGGGAAGTGACGTTCACCAGGACCGACATACTAGGCATAATTGAAGCGCTGCGACCCTCACCGAATGAGCCGCATGCCTTGACAGTGCGCGGACACATCGATCGCCAACCATCCGGTTCGGCTTCCCCAAAGCTGCGCAAACTCTTCCTCGAGCGGTCGAACCGGAAATGGGCCAAGAAGGCTTTGCGGGAGGAATTTGGCGAATGACCAGCCAGCCTGTTTTGCCCGTACCGTCTCGGCGCCGGCATCGCTTTGAGTGTCCTCAGTGGGAGCGATCGGGAGGCGAGTTATGCTCCGACAGAACTGTAGATGCAGACGCGTGTTCAATTGACTTCCTCTGCCTGCCGAGGAAAGCATTGACCCGAGTGAAGGGGAAAATCATGAAATTCAAAACAGCTTCGGCGCTCGCGCTGTGCGGGGTGATGTTTGCAGGATGTCAAACGGCGCCATCGTCGACTTACCCGATCCAGGCATCCACTCAGCCAACCGTCAAGCATACGGTCAAAAGGCAACTTAGCGCCGAAGAGGTTGCGGTGATTCAGAAAGGTGTTCGGGATAGTTTGAAGGATCCCGACAGCGCTAGGTTCGGCAACATGCTCGCGGCACAGGAAGATGCAGACAGTTCTTGGGTCTGCGGCACTGTCAATGCGAGGAACAGTTTCGGCGGCTATACAGGTGGCACGCCGTTTATGGGCATGCTGACGCATCTCGCGGGCGGCGGTGGTAAAGTGCTCAGAACGTTTTCGGTTATTGGACTCGGCGGCACTGATTCCGAAACCTACAGCATCTTATCAATGTGCAAGCAATACGGCGTGCTTTAGACACCTGATTAGGGGCATCCCCATTGGCGTGTCGGAAAACTTGCACTACAAGCGGACGCGGCGGGCTTTAACAAACTATTTTAGGAGCAAGTAAATTGACTGAACAGAACGAAGCCCAGAACGTTGATCTAGTCGGACTGACAGCGGATATTGTTTCTGCATATGTGGGCAACAATCCCCTCCCTGTCGCCGGATTGCCCGACCTTATTGCTTCCATTCATTCATCATTGACGGGTATCGGCCAACCAACTGCGACCGCACAGCCAAAACTGGAGCCCGCCGTCAACCCGAAGCGCTCCGTGACGCCGGACTTCATCATCTGCCTGGAAGACGGGAAGAAATTCAAATCGCTGAAGCGGCACCTGTCGACCGACTACGGCCTGACGCCGGACGACTACCGCGCGAAATGGGGTCTGCCAGCGGACTATCCGATGGTCGCGCCAACCTATGCAGCCGCACGTTCGGCATTGGCAAAGGCCAGCGGGCTCGGACGGAAGGCGCCGGAAAAGGCTGCTAAATCGGCAAAAAAACCGCGGTAAGCTTAGTTCCTGAGATAGCTCTTGCTCCCTGTATCCGTGAAGCAGAAGCGCCCGCCCCGAGGACCAGTGCAGTAGTGACCGTCCCGGCAACGGCACTCGCCCCGTTCAATGGCTGGGGCCATCTCAGCAGAGCCACCGATGAGACCAAGCGGATCCGATGCCCCTCCCGTATAGACCGCGCAGTTCTTTTTGCTGGCACTGACTGAACCATCGTTGCAAATGAAGGTTCTGCCCTGGCAGCCAGAGATTCCGCCTTTGTGCCCGCTGCATGGAGTGTTCTGAGCACAAATCGGCTGAACACCAAACATCGTCAAGGCAAGGGCAAAAAGACACGTCTTCAATAGTCGCAAGAAGGTCTCTCCGAACTCTCATACAAACCAGTAACAGGGCGATCAGAGATACGATAATGCGATTCGGAGCAACTCGTTTTGAAGAGCGCTCATCCACTCAGGTGTTATGCGCCAGACTCAAAACGTTCGCTGCGACCAACCGCTCCTTCTCCTCGCGAGACTTCCATCTATCAGCTTTGACTTGAATAAGTTTCAACCAACAAAAAACCCGCCAACCTCTCGGATGGCGGGTCTGTCTGTGCTAAGAGGCGCGGCGTGATGGTCGGCAAAATGCTAGCCCTCTAGCGGCACCACAAACTCTGCGAACATTTCCTCAAAGTCACTGGCCGCAGCGTCACGGGTTATGACGTTCTTGAAGTCGATCGCGATCTTGACATCGTCAATGGCGGTGTAGCTGAAGCCGTTTTCGTAAAGAAAGGCCAGCCCGGATGTGAAGCCGGTGCGCTTGTTTCCCTGCTCGAATGCGTGAGCCTCGGCGATACCAAACATAAGGGAGACCGTAAGGGTCACGATGTCATATACATCCTCGTAGTAGAAGAGATTTTGAGGGCGGATAATTGCGGACTCAAGCTTTTCGGGGAACAGGAGAGCATGATTCTCCCCCGTCTCCTCAACGTGCTTCAGATTTATGTCTAGGATAGCCTGGTGACCAAGCCAGCGCGGCTCATTTGGCAAGTTCGGCGATTACCTTAGGAAACCGCTTGATTACACTGCCCGCAAAAGCAGTGTAATCTACCGGGCCGGAACGCGGACGAGCGACTAGCACAGGGCGACGCTGCTTGCGCTCTGCGACGGGCACCTTCGTGATGAATTTAGCGGTACGCATCTTCGCCACCCTGTTCCGACGCCGGATATAGCGCGCATCCCTAGCAGTTTCAACCTTTTCGTGAAACTAGCCATAGATCGTGAATTTGGCCCTAATGGGGATTTGTAGCCCGAAACTGCGCCTACCCTGCCCGGCGCGTCGGCCGTTCGAACGCACGGTCAAGCCGTTCGTGCAAGCCGTCGATGCGGTTGCCGACGCCTTCAATGGCGCGGAGCAGTTGCGCCGTCTGCTCTTGCATGCCGGCCTTGGTGGCGAAGGTCTCGGCACTGTGCAACTTGTGCGCGGCCAAGTCTTGCTGCGCCTTGGTGCCTTTGTCGCCCGCTTCCTTGATCAATCCCCACATCTTCCAAAATGCGCCAAAGATGGCGCCGATAACCATAATGCCAAATCCGACTGCGGCCATAAGTTGATCAGCGGTCACTTGGCTACCTTCCCGGCACGGATGGCGGCATCGCGATCATGGTAGAAGTCGCGCAATGCCAAATGCCGCTTGCCGCAGTCGATGAGCGCCTTGCGATCCGAGATCCACAGCCGCTCAACGTCGCGTTGCTTCAATTCTCCCGAAGGCAAGCGCACCGGCCCGAGGCATGCCGCCACCGTCCTGGCGTCAGGCTCACTCAAAGTCGGCGGCGGCACGGCAACATTAATGGATCGAGTCGATGCGCAACCCTGCGCCGCTAGACAAAGCAGGCCGATCGCGATCAGGGTCAGCGTCCGCTTCATCTGATTTTTCCTTGATGGTTTTTTCTAGGGCTGCGTTGTCGGCCTCGAGTTGCTCGATACGCTTGGTCTCGATGGCCTTCGCTTGCGCATTTGCCTGTGCCTGGCGGCCGATTTCGGCGTTGGTGGCGGCAGTGATCGCCACCTCACGCTGCTCGTATTTCGCGGACCAGATGGCTTCGGTGTGCGCTGAGCCAAGGTGATAGGTGTAGCCAAACGCCCCAACAATCACCGCGGCGATCACGCCGTATTTGATCAACGAGGCGTAGCCTCCCGTGAGTTTATCCAAGAGGGCGATCATGGTTGCGAATCCACAATGCTTGTGCTGAATTGCGCCGGCGCAACTTGGGGGTGCAAATGTTCGACAAAGCCGAGATCGGGATTCCTTGCCCGAAATGCCGTCACAAGACGAGCAAGACCATCGCTTGGATAAAGGCTCACAACGATTTCGCTTGCGCCGGTTGCGGGTCGACAATCGCACTTGAGAAGAAAAAGCTCCTCGCCGGACTCGATGAAGTCGACAAGAGCATCGCCAAATTCAGGAAAACGCTTAGCGGCATCGGCAAGCGACGATAGGAAGGTCGCTGCCGCATCACTGTCAAAAGTGAGTGTCGTCGTGCTCATGGTTTCGCCTCCTTGAGATCGAGGCCCGAGACGCAAAGCTCGGCTTCGCCGATGCGATCCGTGTCACCATTCTCACGGCGGTGCACCAAGCCTGGCAGCACGCGGCCACCGGCCCTGTTGAATGCGGTCTGTGCGATACAGGCGTCGTGATAGCGATGCTCGCCAACGCGGTCTGCTGTGGTCGAGTCAATCTGGCGCTGGACACCATAGTTGTAGGCACCCGAGATCATCGACGCCTGAAGTGAAATCGGCGCATTGATGTAGCCATCCACGCCATCGACCAGCGGCAGGTAGTAGTCGAAGATCACGCGCTGAATCAGCTTGGTTTCGCAGTCGGCTTTCGTAAACTTCATGCCGCGCTTTACGCCGAGTGTCTCGCCGTAACAGACCGTCCAGACGTGCTTCTTGGGCAGCGTGTCGAGATAGGCTGTAGTGCGCAGGCCCTCCCACGGCATAATCAGTTGCTCGACGGCAAGCTTGACCGCAGGCGGTACGTAGCCCTTGTCGATTGCCGCGCGGATTTCCATCGCCGGCGTAATGACGGTTCGGTGAATGGCTGCAGGCTCTGGCGCGGCGGGCTGGTGGCTATAGCTCCAACCGCCAGCGGCGGACGCAGCGATAAGCACGGCGGCAATAGCCTTCCTTGCTCGGCCGGTCGGCACAATCTTATTTATCGGCATCGACGTCTTTCTCAGGTTGCAGCAAAAGTCGGGCCGCCCACGCACCGCCAAGCAGCAGCAGCGTTAGCCACCACGGCAGGAAGTCCATTGACGGGACGACGTTCAGGATGATGTCCACGATCGCGGCGAGCTCGATGAGCCGCATTGACCAGGCGCGTTTGATAGTTTGCTCGAGGTCGGGGATGAGGCGCGCACGGATGCACGACCAGGCGCGCGCGAGTGCACCGCGCCAATCTGGGAGTGGCATGGATTTTCCTTTTTGGGATTGTCTATGGGCGGCGGTGATGGAAGTCGCCTTACACCCCGCCATTGCGCCACGTCAGACCGTTGCTGGCGTAAGTTCCCTATTAAGCGGCAAGGCTGGTGAGCGCCTGCCGCAACCGACCGATCTCACGCCGCTGCCACGCCGCTTCCAAGGCCTGGGCTTGGTCGTGGCGGACGCCGAAGCGGTTTCCCGCTTCGATAGCCGGCGTGATGACGGTTCCGTCTTCCTCACTGATCACCGCTTCCACAGCCTCCCATTCATCATAGCACAGCAAGCCGATCTCAAAGGCATCAAGCCTGCGCGCACTAAAGGCATCACGAACATGTTGCGCGATCAGACCAACATGCCAGCGGGCGCTGCTGCCCTTCCGTTCGACGGCCTCATTCCACTTGTACCGCTGCCACTGGACATCGGCCCAGGCGTCGAGCCATTCATCAGGGATGACGCCGATCTGCTGTTTTTCGCGCTCGTCCGACGTGTTGATTGTCCCGGTGCCAGCGTAGACCGTCGACCAGCGTAGCGCGGCCGAGCCGTTGGTGTGTGCGTTGTCGGCGCCGGGCTCGATGCTGTTGACGCCCAGTCGATTGATGTAGAAGCGAGCGCCCGCTACGGCGGACACCACAGTGTTGAACTGGATGCCTTGATTATCCTGGTCTGAGATGAGGCCGAAGGTACCACCCGAGGTCACTTGCGAATAGCCAAGCCTGACATTTGACGAATCAACGAACCGCAACATGCCCTCGAAATCGTGGGCGATGCCAGACGTGCCCTTTGAGCGCATGGCAGCATTGGCTGGCACACCAAGCGAACCGACGTTGATCTTGCCGTTTTTGATAATGACGGTCTTGCTCAGGTCACCAGAAATATTCCCGGCAGTCTCGCCAATAATGCATGCAGAAAGACCGGTTCCCATCACAATCTGATTGGTGATCGCGTTGGTGATGCGCCCGCCGAACACCTGCAAGTGCCCGTACGCTCCAAACGTGGCAGCCATTTCGATGGCGCTGGTGTTGTCATTGCCGGGGATCATTTCACCCCCAATAATGTTCAACACGGAAGACGAGCTACCGCCAGCAAACAGGATGTGCCTCTGGCCCTTGTTTGATTCCAAATGGCAAGCGATCAGGTTGACCTTGCCGGCCTGCGAGAACTCCATGCAGTTTATGCCGTCGTGGTCGTTGCCTGCGACGTAGTTATTCCCTTCGATCTCACATTCGTTGAAGCTGATGACACCGTTCGGGAACTTTTCGGCAAAGCCGATACGGGTGTTCTCGAATATGTAGCAGGACATAAAATGTATGTCGTTGGGGGCATATGTTACGTTGCTGGTAATATAGTACCCATAGGCGTTATTGTATAGCTCCAATCCAAAAAAGCGAAGAATAAGTCCTCCAACGACAGATAGACCCTTTTCATACCCTCGAACTTTACAATTATGAACTTCCACAGTCGCGCCATTGACGATCGAGATGCCGATTGAGCCGGCAACGCCAAGACCTGGCCCGAGGAAAGTTACGCCATCAATATCACTCCGCTGCTTTACCTGAGGTGCAGGGCTCGGGTCAGAAGGGTCAAACTCGATGGCCGGGCCAGCATGGGTCGAAACGATCTGCGCATTATCGCCAGATACCTTGATGCTTCGATAGTCGAAGTTGCCGTAGACCTGAATTTTTGCGCTGATTTTGTAAGTACCGGCAGGCAGGCGGGCGACACCGCCTACGGCGGTCTTTACACGGTCAATGGTCTTCTGGATAGGGACGGTATCGTCGGCCACGCCATCGCCAACCGCCCCAAAGGAACGAACGTCATATCCGGTCACGGCCTCCTGCACGTAAAGCTTGATGCCGCCGGCAGTGGTAAGGTCATGGTTGGATGCGCCAGAGGCGGCCACCTTGTAACGGAAGCCTCTCGCTTGAATAATATCGCCAGTACCAACCACCACATGGCCACCGCCAGCCGTATACGAGAGAACCGTATCGGCCAGCAAAGAAGCAACCGTCGCAAACGTCAGTGGGGCCAGGGCGGCGCCTGCCAGCGCGGCGTAGTTTTGCGATCGAACGGCAGCCGCATCAGAATCGGTGGCGCTCGCGCTGGCTGCGTTGGCCCAAACTTCGGCCGCCGCGACAATGGCCGCGCTAGCTTGATCGGATAGAAGCCGGAAGTTCGATCCAGAAACGACGCCGAGAACCGGTCCAGCCGTAAGTCCTCCGGACGCAACATTATTTCCAGATGCCGTTTTAATCGGCATGGGCGTGCCGCCATTGAAGGCTACGGTGGCGGGGCCGGTGTTCGCTTCAAAGACGTCCAGCCGAACGATTTGAGATCCCGATGCCGATAGACCAATGGAGCTCGTCGCAATGATGGCATTCGGCGTGCCGGCGCCGGC
Organism: Mesorhizobium sp. 128a; assembly: GCF_053848025.1. NCBI lineage: Bacteria > Pseudomonadati > Pseudomonadota > Alphaproteobacteria > Hyphomicrobiales > Phyllobacteriaceae > Mesorhizobium > Mesorhizobium sp. 128a. The sequence goes on from NZ_JBSPKY010000008.1 coordinate 88,992, forward strand.
ATCAACAGCATGAACGATCTGCGCGCCAGGCACAAAATCCGTCAATTGCACCCAAGAGCCGGTAGTGGTGGCGCCTACCTTTTGATAGAGGCCATCATTGCCCGGCGTGGTATCTCCGATGACGAGAGCAGGCGTGTTGGCGCCTGGCACCAAATCAGCAGTCAGCGCAGCCTTGGTCGCGTAGACCTTGCCACTCGTAAAAGACAAATTTGCAAGAGATTCGAGATAGGCGCCCCACTGACGCACGTCGCTCTTGCGAGTCTTATTTGCGCCCGACGACGGCACGCCATCCGTAACGAAATCGCGCCAGACCGACGCAGCCAAATTAACCATAAAATATCCTCAAAATTAAGGTGCAGTAACTACTTCGGCTGCCGCAACTGGTTCCCAGTTCGGCGTGCCGACGTAGCTGAAAGCGTTATCGTTGAAATGCGCTGTGGCCAGATCGCGCGTAAACCCGTCATCGCCGGGTTTCAGCTTCGCGCCATCGTCCCACTGCTCACCAGTCCTATCGCTCATCCAAAGGGCCATCGGGAGGTTCCTTACGAGTATTGGAGGTTGAGGCCGGTGATCGCGCCGGCAGATACTGCGGTCGTGTCCGCGTCGGCTGCGGCCCCGGTCAGCGCATAGCTGATGCCGGCCGAGAAATAGTAGGGAGCAGCATTGAAGTTGATCGAGAAAAGGCCCGACGCCGGGATCGGAATCGTCAGAACTGGCGTGTCCGTGCCGACAGTCGGCGATGTCGCCTTATTGTAGACTTTCAGGTAGATCGCCGTGCCGGTCGTGTTAAGGCCCATGAGTCCGAACAGCCAGCCGGTCGACGCCTTTGCAACCGTGGCGTTGGTCGTGTTGGCACTCGATACAATGCGGGAACTCGACGAGGGAATGCGCTGACGGTCCCACAAGGTACCGTTGAAGTATCCGACATATGAATAACCGGGCTTTGTCTGGCCCGTATTATCCAGAAGTACATTTGCAAGGTTGCCCCCTGCATCTGCGGGCGCCCAGTTATTTGCGGCCGCAACATACAGTTGGCCTTTAGAGGTCACCTGCATATCGCTGCGCTGACCGGTAGTCAGCGTCGGTAAGGTCGAATTATAAACACCGCCCACCTTAACCGGATTGCCACTATCCGCCGCACCAGAAGCAACATTGCCAGCGGGAGTGACTGGAACGGACGACTGGTCACTTGCCACAACGACGCGCATAGACTGCGCCATAGTGCCCTGCCCAAGCGCGGCAGGGATTAGCGCAATCAAACTAGTAAGCCGCTGTGCGATGCGCTGTAGGCGCCCGTTGAGGCCACTGGAAGCCGTATCCGAGGCGGGCGCCGCTTCTGTAACGTCACCAATAAGAGTGTTGGCCGACGTCTGTAGCGCCGAGGTAGCCACAGCCACCTCAGCGCCCGTGCTATCCACGGTGATGCGCCTTGGATATTGTACCCCGCCCACGTCCTTTGACGCGAGCACAACGGGAGCGCCGGCACCATCCTTGATGCTAATATTATCGGCCATATGGCCTCCATTTTATGAAGTAATTTACGCCGCCAGCGCCGCCAGATATTGGCTGTTGGCCGGATAGCGAAAGTTTGCAGACAGGGTTGCAACCGCATGGATCGAAGGACTAGACCATGCGCCCTGGCGACCGGTAATGGTCACGTACCGCAGTTCGAACTCATACTCGCCGACATCATCAATGATGAATCCGGTCGCTGAGCTTGCGCCGGGATCAACGGCGATCGTCGCCCACGATGTGTCGGTTACCGCTCGGCCTCGAGCCTCGATAATCAAGGCGTCTGATGGAGACGCATTAAACGTCAACATCGCTCTTGATGCGGTAGCGCCGCCAAACGTGACCGTCTGAATGGTTACCGCTAATCCGGTCGGAACCGGAATCGTCCTGTCGACCGTAGTGACCTCCGAGATCGGCGGAGTGCCTTCTTCGCTTGCAGCATCCCAAGCATAGGCCGCCGATGGCATCGATTGCACTTGTAGTGACACACCGGTCAGGATTCCGCCTTCGCCTATGACGAATTTGAAATCCTGAATTTCGAACACCTCATTGATGTTGAACAGCGGATAGGCAATGCGTACGAACCGCTTGCCGAATACGGCCATTGCGCGGAGGTTGCACTGAAACACGCCCACCCAAGACGGATTGGCGCGGTATGCCTCAAGCTTCATCAGCCGTCGCGCCTGGCTGTGCGAAGGCGCCATGTTGAACTGCTTGTCGACAGGAATTTCGCCGCGAAGGGCAACATCTGCCTCGTCAATCCACTGGTCTGCGTCGGTCGACTGATAGTCGTGGAAGGGTGATGTGTATGTTGCCCGAATGATGTTTGCCGTGGTCAAGACATCGCGACCGCGAGCCACTTCCGAAAAGCCGGTTATGGCGTCGGCATCGAGTGTCACAGTCGGCTCGGTCCACGTACCGATATCTAGTGTTAGGCCTCCGTCCGCGGTCGGGACAAGTCGACCATCGCAGGCCGCCGTCATGCGTGACAGAACGTCCGCTGGACGTTCATTCAGTTGATAGGATCCCCAAATGCGGTAGCGCTTCTCTGTGCCGCCGGCATTTACCGCAACAGCCTCATTGCAACGATTGTAGGCCGCAAGCCAACCGGCCACCGCAAGCGGCGTACTCACGATGCTGGCAGGCAAGCGCATGCCGTCAGCGTGCGTGAGATAATCGCGGACGATATCGGCGGCGTTCTCGGACCAAATGTTGGTCGAGGTGCCGAGGCTGTAAACGATGGATCCGCGCACCACCACACGATAAAGCGTGTTGATGATATTCGGGAAAATAGTTGAGATCTGATCAGACCCCACCGCGACTTGCACAGCGTATAGGGATGACACGCCGTCGCCGCGATGGCTCGAATCCCATGCCGCAAAATGCGACGTCAGGTCTGCGTAGGACGTTTCCGTTGGCAGTCCTAGACGCGACGATATGTACGCCTTGCCGTAGTACGGCGCCGAAGTAACAGCCCTTGTAGAGGGATCCACAGTGGCCAGGTTGTCGTCAATCCAGTATTCCTCGATTGCGTCGAGTTGACCGGTGCCGAGCGCAATGACCTTGAACAGAGCGCCGTTCTTGCTCTCGACAAAAGCCCACGGTCCCGACGCTTTGACGCGGCCATAGTGCCGAATGCGTGCCGCCACCGGATTCTTGACTGATGTCTGCACGTCCTGCGGCTTCGGTGGGTCGGGCCGAAACAGCGAGCTCGCCAGATACGAAAGGCCAATCGATACGCCGATCTGAATTGCACCCACCACGGCAGGCACGAGAATACCAAGCGCGGCACCGCTCGCTCCAACCGCCGTAAGCGCGAGCAGGACGAGATCTGTTAGAGGGTCTTTTCTTGCCCCTTGCGCTACAATTCCGCTATCGCCAGTAATGACATTGTGCCACCTCCGATTCATACAGACCAAGCCTTCCAAAATGCACTTACTGGCGCGCCGACAAGTCCGTCTCTTCCACGCGAGAACCAGAAGGCTCCTGCGTGAATGGCGACGCCAACCTTGCCGTCAAACAGTGCTAGCCCGATATCACCGGGTTGCGGATTCGTGGTTCGTGCGACGCTTGCTTTGCGTAGCGCTCTATTGATGCGAGCCGGTAGCGAGTACGGGCGCGATAGGCATTCTTCGGCATCGGCAGCCGTGCGGTCCCATTCATCAAATAGGGTGAGCGGAGAAATGCATCGAACCTTTTGCACCCACCTATCTACTGTGCTGCAGCAGTCCGTCACTCCCCACACAAAGGGCCTTGCAGATTCAGATGCAACATAAGCCTGAACCGCCGCGAGCCGTTCGGCTTCGGTCATGACGCCTCGCAATGTATTAGTAGAGCCTAATAATCCGGGTAGGTGATCGTCTTAATGAGGATCGAACTTACAAACCCGAAGAACTTGTCACCAGGCGAGCGCGCCTGCTGGTCTCTGTCGGTATATCTGCCCCATTTTGGACGACTGCGATTGAAGAACGCATTCTCCGCCGTGATGGCGATCGACTGCACAGCGCCGTCAAGACCACTCATCTCTGTGCGGCTGATTTTGGGTGGTTGCATAAACCCGTGGAATATTGCGATCGGATATCCGACCGGTGCCCAGTCTTCACCAAAAAGCTGCAAATAAATGGTGGCTAATTGCTGATCAACTGATGGCGTATTTTCCAGAGCTTTCGCCAGAAAAGGCAGCGCCTGATCCGAGAGACCGTCGACCGAAATGGTTACGCTATCGCTTGCCCCGCTACCCGATAAGCCCAGGCCTTCGATTTGGCCAATGCCTCGCATTGGGAGCCATGTATTGCCATCTAGCGTGGTGAGTTCCGTATAACCATTCCACGCGCGCTCAACACCGCTGGCGAAATCGAAGCGAACCAAAAGGCTTACTCGCACAGTGCTTGCCGCGAGTAAGTCGAGCTGATCTGCGGTGAAGAAGTCGCTCATCACAGATCCTCGACAAATTGCACAGATGGCGTTCCCCACTTGCGCATCGCAAGCTCGAGGTCCATGCCGCCGTCGTTCAGTAGGCGCATGCGGCAAATTGGGCTATCAAACTCGAGCCTACCGCCGGCCGTCACAGCCTCTCGCAGCGGCGGGCGGATTGTCATCGTGCCGGTAACGGCATCAAACGTTCGAATGCGATAGAGCCTTTCCGAAATGGAGAAGTGCTGGCCTGGCTGGACGTCGCCAGCATAGTTCACCGTTACCATCAGCGTCGTTGCGCGCGCTGCGGCGTTGGCCGCAGCCACAACATCGATAACGGTCCCAACGTATCCGGTATCATCATCGAAAAACGCCAAGTCACTGTGCGGCACCTCGTCATACAAGCCAGCCGCAACGGCACCGGCTGGCACCGGCTGGTAGGCACGGCAAAGCGGTATGAGGATCGATCCCATCCGCCCATCAAGCAGCGCCGCAACAGCTCGGTGCGCCAGTACGGCTTGGCGCGATTTGACTATTACCGAACCGAACGTGGCCTTCCAGATTCCGGCCGAACTGGATATGACTTGGGTCGCACCGCTAATGGATGCCGGCCCCGCAAGGGACCGGCTATCGAGATCGAAGGCAACGTTCTGTACGCGAAGGACGTCTTCCGGCCAACGAATTGTCATAGGCTTTCCTTTGGCTTCGAGTGGCTAGAGATTCCGAGTTTGCGCGTTTGCAATCAGGCTTGGCATTTGGCCCTTCACCGCCTTCGTACTGCGCTGCACGGCTATCTCAACGATTGTTCCGGAGTGCGTCCTGATTCTTTGGTCGGCGACATCAGCCATTCGGCCGCTGTCATCCTGAAGCACCAAGCGCACGGTGTCGTTCGAGCTACCACTGCGCCCCGGTATTCGGCCGGGCATCGACGGTAGGGGTATCGGCCCGCCGACTATCCCGCCTGTCGCGTAGCCACGCCTGCGCATACCATCGACCCGCTGAGGACCGCCCCATCGCCTTACGTCATCCTGGCTCCAGACGACTTCGCCCTTGTGGACGATACCGGCTGGTTCGTTCTTGCCGCCATTGCCGGTGTAGCCGCCATCGGCAAACAAGAACGAAAATATGCTGCCAAGGATGCCGCTGCCGGGTTTGCTCCCCTTGGGGCCATCAAAGATGTTATTGAGCGCCACCTCAAGCAGCTTGTCGGCCACCTTACCCAACGCGTTAGACAACGCCTCGGATGCCGTCTTACCGGCCTGCAAGTCCTTGATGAAGCCACCAAGCACGTCCTTGCCCAGCGCCGAGGACTCGGCCATCTTCTGGCTTAGTATCTCAACGCCTTGCTGCATTTTGTTGCGCGCGGCGTCTGCAACGGCGTATTTCTCGGCAAGCGCATCGATCTTGGCGGCATATTCCGGTGTGATCTCTACACCTGCCGCCATGGCGTCATTGATGAGCTTCTGCTTGATCTCGGCCTTGGACTGGGCATAGCCATAGTCGTTGATGAGCGGATTTACGAGGCCAAGTGCGGCAGCCTCCTTGTTTAGGAGATCGATCTGCGCTTGCGTCTCGGTCAGGTTCCGGCCGAACTTATCCTGTCCTTCGACTGCCTTCTTGACGCCAGAAGGCGAGCCGCCAAGAAAAGTTAGCGCCTCAGTGTTGCGGCGATCCTTGTTGATCCCGCCATTGTCGGCGCCAAGCCCGCGAATGGCCTGAACAACCGTCGCCTGGTTGCCAGTCTTAATGGCGGCAACGATGCGCTCCGGCAGGCTACCGTAATTATAGGCGATGGACGTCAGGGCGGCCTGTTGCTTCGGATCAAAGCTATTGAAGGTGTCTGCGCCGATCTTGTCCTTGATTGCGCTCTGGAAGTCACCTATGCGGCGAAGAAGGTCACGATCGGCATCAGCCAGTGAAACTACCGTGCCTGACGTAACCGCGGAATGACCGCCAGACATATCCGTAGTGGACTCTGAGCCATAGCCTACACGATAACGATTGACATCCCAATAGGCCTTCGATCGGAAACCTTCAAAGTCCTTTATCAAATCTGCCGCTGTCGTCACGCTCGCTGTAGTCTGCTTTGCGATATCTTCGGCCGCAAGTTCCTTAGCCGCCTGGATCTTCGCGGCAGCATCGGTGATGGCAATGCCAACCTTCTGCGCTGCTGTCTCTATCTCCTTGGCGCGCACATCAATTTGCTTTTGAAGCGTGCTGGCCGACTCGGCATTGCGTTGGTCAAAGAACGCCTTTGACTTGTCGTTCTCGTGCTGCATAGCCCATCCGGCATTCTCCGGATCCGGCGCGCCAACGCCAATATCAACACCAGCCTTTCGCGCCTTAGCGAGGGCTTCGACCTTCTGAAGTTTGTCCAAGAGATCGTCGAAAACGCTGAGGAGCCGACTGTACATCGGATCATCCCCAAACATGTCGCGCAGCGCTTCCTTAGCCTTCTTGGCGCTAATCTCGCCTTTATCTAACCCCGACTGGAGAGCATCAAAGCTCGCGACCACATCCGGCTTCAACTCGACAATAGAGGATCGGAAATCGGAGAAGGCGCCGTCCAGCGCCTCAATCTCCTTATGCGCAGGAGTGAACTGGTCCTGCATATCGTTGACCATCTTGCCGAACGTGTCGGGAAAGCCAAGAAGCAGATTAGGGTCGACGTTTTCGTTAAAGGCCCTGCGACCAGTCGCTCCGCCAGTTCCGGGTAGAAGGTTTCCGATTTTCTCAAGGTTCTCAACGATAGTCGCTAGCGCCTTGACGCCCGGACTATTGGCAATCTGATCGAGCGCCGTGGACAGCCCATTGATGGCCCCAACAAGATCCGTCCCGAGGAACTGCTTGACCGCGTCACCAGCGCCAGACACTTCGGCCATCTTGCCGACAAAAGCTGTGAGCGCATTACCAACAAGCGTAAGATTGTTGCCAATGGTTGCCTGCGTGGCGTCGAACGCCTTATCGATCAGCGGTTTTGAATCAAGGATTGCCTTGAACACGCGATCGACGGACAGCTTGCCGTCCGCACCAAGCTGCTTGAGGCCACCGATCGTGGTCTTGAATTCGTTGGCGATCGCTTGAGCAATAAGCGGTGCGTTCTCGCGGATAGAGCGCAGTTCGTCGCCCTGGAGGATGCCGCTCGATAGCGCCTGGCTAAGCTGCAGAATGCCTGCCGCCTGCTCACTTGCCTCGGCGCCGCCAGCCTTGAACGCCTTGTTGACGATCTCGGTTGCTGTCGCCACCTCCTGCTCATTCTTGGCAACGCCGGCAGTAGCCCGGAGAAGCTTCGCGTAAAGGTCCACCGTCTCCGTAAGACCGGAACGCGTGTCGGTCGCAATTTGATTGATGGCGTCCAAGGATCGCGCCGACCGACCACTAACAACTGACGATGCTGCGATCTTGTTGCCGGCCTCGGTCCATGCGTCGGCATATTCCTTGATCTTGTCGACCGCGAACGCGCCAGCGAATCCAGCCGCGCCAGCCTTTAGGCCATCTATGCCCTCGCTCAGGCCACCGAACGATAGCTTGCCGAACGACAATCCCTCATCCAGTTTCTTGTTTGTGTCTGTAAACTGGCGCTGAATGTCCGTAAGCTGTTTCTTAGCCGTCTGATTGGCCTTGCTGAGGGCCTTCTCAAATTTGGTGGTCTGCGCCTCAAGCGATACGACCAACCGCTCCAAATCAGTTGCCATATAACCCACCGATCATGCTGGCGGCGTAACATGAACGCGCGCAACACAGTTTTTTGTTGTTGCTGGTTTGATTGTTGCCGGTCACGTTCTCAGCGAACGCGCCGGACACGGCGATGTCTATGGCTTGGATGCAGGCGACACAGCAAACGAAGCTGCCCGGACGCCAAATGATATCAGTGCGGCCACAGCAGACTGCCGAACAGATTACGCCAACGTCGGCACCTAAAACCCCACGATACCCAGCGCCTCTAACCGATCATCCGAGATCGTGCCACCCTTAGGCTTAGCTCCGTTGGCCTCCGCATATCCTTGCGTGGCGTCAACGAACTCTAGTAGCGTCATGGCGCCTATGGGCTGGTGAAGTACGCCGGCCCATTTGTAAATTTCGCCCCAACGTAGCTTCCCCCGCGGCAGCGGCTTTAGTCCTCCGCTGCCGCCCTCTGTTCCCCCGCATCGCTATCTCCCTCCTCGCTGAATAGTGTATGCGTGAGGATCGCGCGTGCCAGGAGGACGTGCTTTACGCCAAAGTCTTCCTCGATGTGGCGCCGCACAAGTTTGCGCGCATCTTCCTTGTCTATCCCGCCACCCTCAAGCGCGAGACGGATGGTTGACACAACATCATCCACCCGCCATTCGCCGTTCGTGAGCCTGGATAGAATAAACGCCGGCCCGGCGTCACACCGATCTTGCAAGGCGCGCAAAAGATCGATGGTAAGAAGAAACGAGTGCTCTCCACCGGCCCAAGTTATGTCTACTCCTCTAGCCACGTTGCGCCCCTAATTACGGCTTGTCAGTAAGCGTCGGGCTGCCATCGAAGTGCAGTTCAATGCTTGCCGTGACCTTCTTGCCCTTGGTGCGGGTGTTGTCCAACTTGGAAAGCAGAGCGGGGCCGGATTCTGTCTCAATGTCTCCAGAAGCGGCTGCCGTGTCACGCAGACGTACATTCTTGGACGCAGCCGAATAGAACCACTGCTTGAGTGAATCTTGGCTTGACCTGGCCCAAATGCCTGTGGCTGAGACGGACACATCGATCGAGCGCACCTGCTTCTCAATGCTGAGAGGCTTGCTCTCGTCGTCGCAATCCGGGATTTCCGAAGTATCAACCGTGGCCGCGCGCGTAATGGTCACATCGGTCATGCCGCAGATCGGGGTATAGATGCCGCTGCCCGAAACGAGCTCGACATCGAGGATCATTTCCTCATACTTTTCGGTAACGGGAGTCGCCATGTTTGGCCCTTTTCCAATTAAAAAGGCCGCTCTCTGGCGGCCGGTTATCTGTGGTGGTGGTTTTGATTACTCAGCCTTGTGGCGCTTGCCTGGCGGCTTCGTTTCCTGCGCCTTGCCAGCCGCTATAGCGGCGTTGACGAGGTCGCGAGGATGGTTCTGTGGCTCCGGACTGGCCTCAACCACAAAGGCCAGGGCTTGCCGTGGGCGTCGGTCGTAATGGAACCTATCGGTAAAGATCGCCCACACGTCATGTCTCTTCGATGAGCGCCGTGACGGTAACGATGCCGTGCGAGGTTAGCCCATCAGGATCCCTGACATACCGCATAGACGGGACGCGAATTTCGACGAGTGCATTCTCAGTCGGAATGTCAAAATTTGCCTCGTGCAATACCGCTTTGATGCGATCCCCAATCTGCTTGCATACCGGGAAGCCAACCGAGCGACTCCACACATCCAACTGGAATGTGTGCGTGCCGGAAACTATGCAACCTTCGTCGTCCTCGGCGTAATCGTGAGGACCGAAGCTGACATAGGCTGATTTTGGGTCAGCGAACGCCGTGGTGGATGGCGGTGGCTGGTCCCACACGCCGTTTATCATTGCCGTAAGCAGAGCGTCGGCCTTAAGCGCGTTCAGGATAAGGTCTTGCAGGTCTAGTGCCGGACTGCCCATCATTACCTCGTGATTGCGCGATCCTCAGGCCTTGGCGCCATCCTTGAGGCCCTTTGATATGGCGCGAGTTATTGCTGCCTTGGCGGCACGCTTATTGGCCCGATAGATCGGATAGAAGAACGGGTGCGCCGGCATGTTCTGCGTGCCGAACTCTTGGAACCATGCGTAGAACTCGTCCCCGCCGCCCGCAAAAATGCTTATCCGAAGGCCGGTTGTGTTCTTGCCTTGTTTGAACGTTCGGCTGCCCTTGCCGCCGCCCGTGGTGACGCGACCAATTGTCATCGTCCCCTTCGGCGCATTGCCCCAGCACCAGCTGATGCTCATCTGAAGATCGCCGCTATCGACTGGCGCGTGCCGCTTCATCTGCGCGACTATCTTGTCAGCCTGCGCAGCCAAAACCGTTCGCACCTGGTTGTAGACCCTTTCGGGAATTGCCTTAGTCAGCTTGCGGTTTAGATTGGCGAGGCCTTGTGCAATGTCGGCCAATGGGCACTCCTAATCGGCCACTCCGCTTTCGCAAAGGAACTCGAGATAGCCACGATTGTCGCTCAGGCGCGGCTCTTCGCGGATGGCAAATTCCTGCCCGTCGCGATCATTGACAACGCGCCAGTCGTTCGTGATCTGTCTTGCCTGTTCGCTTTTGCGAATCATGAAGGTCACGTACTTGTGCCCCGTTAGCCGGCCAGCCATCACTGCCTCACCGGCCCCACGGAGGATCCACTTGCGGTTTCCGGCTTGCGAAAACTGAAATTGCCAGTCGGCCACGGTGTTTCCGTGGCCGTCTTCAATGTCAACGCGCCTGTAAAACGAAAGGCGCTGATCTAGCTGTCCAGCGCCATTTGCCATTACGCGAGCGGCACGCCAGGGAATTCGATGTCGACGTTAAGCACGGTCGTGCTGGCACCGATGCCGAGCAGGAGCGTGTAGTCGCCGGTCACATTGTCCGCGACCGGACGAATGCCGCCCGGCGTACCAGACAGGTAATAAGCGACACCGGCAAGGATAGCGGCGCCGATCGTAACCGGACCCTTGGTGACAACCGCGATTGGCTGGCCATTGGAGGCGCCGTTAAGCGCAATGCCTACCGCGTTGCGTACGGCAGCCGTAGCCGAATTCGTATCAGCCAAACCGTACTTGCCAGTTGTCGGGTCGAGATACACAACCTGGCCGGCAGTGATGGTGGCGCCAGCGGTGCCGCGGGCGATAGTGGCAGTGTTGCCCGCAACGACGCTCGCAGCGGCAATGGTCAAATCGGCCAAAGAGGCCTCCTATCGAGTTGGATTGTAATTTTGTTGACGCCGTGGATCGAATTCTGGCCGGCGACGTCGGTGCCGAGTCGAAGCGATCAAGTCAGAAGCGACAGCACATATGTGAACAGCGAAGTCGGATCGACGCTGACTGGGTTGCTGCGTCCATGGCTGATCAGCCTCTCAAACGGACGACTAAACAACGGCGCGAAGGGCGATCTACCGAACCTAGGCACTGAACACCCCGCAAACGCCGCCAGCAACGCGAGAGAAGCGATAGGTGCCAGGCGCCGAGATCATCAGCACGGGCTCGCCCGACGTCAGGCGACCTCCGGTCTGGTTATAGGCTGAGGCATCATCCTTGAGCGAAACCAGAACGATGGCGTTTTGGTCGGCCACACCCTTGAGGCCAACCGTAATCGGAGTGCCGGCGGCAACCGTCACATCGCCGGAGTTTGCGGCAGTCGAGCCTGTCGCTAGGAGTTCTGCGGCTGCCATTTAGGCCACCGGCTTCGTCGCGGCGTGGCCGAGCAGGATGGAGGCGCCGTAGACTGCGCCTGTGGTCGCGCCGGCAACGGTGGCGGCAACGCGCAGAAAAGGCTTCTTGCCGAGGTAACCAACCTTGTAGGTTTTACTCGCGGTGCCGGCTGAACTCACGACCGGCTTGGTGCCCTGAAGCAGCCCAGCCGCCACCGATGCAAACGTCGAGTTGTCGTCGGAATCCTGAATGTCGAACGTGTGAGTGCCGTCCGTCCAAGCACCAACGCCGATAACGGCGACAGCGCCTTCGAATCCGTTTAAGCCCACGCCAGTACCGTTGGCCGAGGCCGTGCGTGCGGCAGGCGCAAGCGACTGCGCAAAGCCCGCGTCGTTGTATAGATCGCGCATTGTTTATCCTTGCGGCAATGCCGCGGTTAGTAATATCTGTGATTGCTCAGCAGCGAATCGAACGACGTCCAATCCGCGTCTGGCGCGCTCTCGCGGTTCTCATAAAGATCAGCAAGACGCATCAAAATCGCGTGCTTGACTGCTGGCTCAACAGGGTCGAAGCCGACAACGACGGTTAGTGAGATCAGCGAGCCGGGCTGGATAGGCGGCCACGCCTGGCCGTACTTCAGCACAATAGCGTCGCCGCGCAATTCATAGACCGTAGTGGCAAGCGTTTGCGTGCTACCAGTTCTGTCCGTGTACCCCACCGACACCACCGACTGCGCTGGCCTTACCGGTAGATGCGCAAAGTCGCACCAGCCTTCTGCCTCTGTCGCAACGGTCTGCGTCGCAAGATATGCGCCGCAATATTTCTCAGCATGATTCCGAGCGGCTGCAATAATGCCAGTCAGACTGTCGTCATCGTCGTCAAAGTCGACGTGGACTTGCCGCTTTGCCTCAACTAGTGAGACCGGCTCGCTGGTTGGCGCTACCGTCACCTTCGGCGGGTACCACATTTTTGGTGCGCCTCCCGCGCCGTTCTGTCGCCGGTAAAGCAACCGCGCGTTCAATCTTGGTTTCCGCAACCGGATCGGCAAACTCCGCAGCAATGAGGCGCAATGCCTCATCCCGCGGGAAGTCGCGCTCGTCGCCAGGCACTAGACAGTAGGCCGATCCAGACAAGCCGACGAGCATACGAACCAGCATTAGCCAGCGCTTACCGTCACAGTGCCGGCGTTGTTCCAAAGCGCGCCAACGACATGCGGGTCGGCAGTCGGCAGCGTGACGATAACTGTGCCGCCGCTTTCGATAGTGATCTTCCCGCCGTTGGCAACAACGAGTTCGTCGCCGCCAAGCTTGTGGTAAACTTTGGTGTTGTATGAAGTATCGGGCATAGGCCGTTCTCCTTGTAGGGTTGGGGCGCCCTATCGAGCGCCCCGTAACGATTAGCTTACGCCTGTGCCAGATATTTCACGGCGTTGGCATCGAGGAGTTCGCCATCGAAGCGGATCAGGCCGGCGATCCCGAGATTCGGCCAGAATCTTTCCCTGAGTACCCCAATTACAGGAGCGCCCACTTTTCGGCACCAGTACTTGGAAAAGTCGCCGAACAGCATCGTCTTGTTGCCGGTGGCCAGGGTGCTCATTGCCTGGTTAATGCTGTAGTTATATCCGACGATGTTGCTAGCAACGCCGTTCTGAATGTTGCCCATCTGCCAAATATATTCACCCTCGCCGTTCTTCAGTTTACGAAGAGCAGAGAGCGTGAGGTCGTGGAACATGAATCGCACCTTTGGCGACTCGCGATAGGCAGGGTCGACCGCGTGTACGAGATCGATGACCTCGTCAAAGGTGACCGCATTCGTTGCCGCAGCGGTCTTGCCAAGGCTGGCTGCGGTGACGATACCGTGCGGCGCGGATGTGCCGGTGCCCGTGGTGAGCTGTGCGTTGGCAAGACGGCCAAGGCGCTCGCCAAGCAGATCGGCAAGAACGGCTTCCATCGCAAATATGGAATCGGCCGCCAACTGCCAGGAGAATTTCACGAACTTCGTATTGAAGTCATAAGCCTCGATCTGCTTCTGGCCAAACGTGACGTCGGCCGAGCCGTCGTCGGTCAGGTCCGCGCCTTCCGTGCCTGCGACGCCAGTGTTGCCGGTGTCGTCAGTCGTCGGAATCGGCAGTGCGATGCCGGACGAGGTGTTCAGTTCGCTGACGATAGTGGCGTCATACATCGGGCCGAAGGCCTTCATGGAGCGCACGAGCATGCTCTGCAGCTCGACCGGGACGGTGTAGCCGCCAGCAGTGTTGGATCCGCCGGTCTGAACGCGCTTTTCAATGTCCACAACACCAGCGCGCAGGATGGTGCGCTCTTCGGCGCTAAGGTCTTCAAGTGATGCGCCCGCGGCGAGATACTTGTAGAACACCGAACGATATTCCGGCTTGTCGCTATCGGATTGGCCGCGCTGCTCGGTGTCATCACCGATCGGACGCCTGGCCCTCCGCTCTTCCTCGGCCGCCTTGTTGATGCGCTCTTCGGCAGCCACCGTACGCTGCTCGCGCTCGATGTCCTTCTCGACCTTGTCGAAGTCGGCCATGATCGTGTCGTGGCGATTTTCGAGCTCGGCAGCGCGGGCCTGGTCGGTGTTATTCTTGATGGCATCAAGCGCCTCGCGCGCCTGCGCGACCAGTTTGCCGCGCTTTTCCTGCATTTCCCTGAGGGTCATGTCGTACCTTTAAGCAATAGAAGCCCGCCTCCGCGCACGGCGGAGCCAACGAGCCAGTCTTGGTTTGAATGGCGGACTGCGCCGCCCTCCGGACTAAAGCCGGGTGACTACGAAGCGCCCGCCTGGATGCCCCGAAACTTCTGCTCCATGGAGGCGCGCCTTTCGGCAACCCGCCTTGCCGCCGCGACAGCGTCTGCGGCCCGCCTTTCGGCGTCCTTCTTCACCTGCTCCACCTCGCCGCGAGCGGCTTCCAACGAGCGCGCCGCCAATGTGGTGTCTGGATATGCGGGCAGCGCGGTGGCCGTCACCTCGTATAGTTCGGCCTCGATAATGGTTCGCTTCGGCAAATCACCCGTGTCGTCCCACTCCTGCTTAGTCGCCCGGAAAGCGAACGACATGCCGCTGACGTCGCCACGCTTCACCAGCGTCCACAGGTTGTTGCCGTCCGTGGTGTCAGGAACGTCGATCTCGGCCCGGAGGCCTCGTGCGTCCTCAGACAGCCTTAGTGTGCCAGACTTGGTGCGCCCGAGCACGCGACCAATGTCATGGTCGCAGAGCGCCAGGATGTCGCCGCGAAGAGCCGCGGAGAACGCACCAGGTGCAATGCGCTCAATGAAGTAATCGCCGATCGTGGTGTCTGTATTCCAGACTGCAGCATAGCCGATGAGGGTGCGCGTTCCCGCAGCCTCTCGAGACTCAACGCCAAACTCGCCGCTGCGCTTTTCTAGGTCAATCATGCGGCCTTGGCCTCATACAGTTTGTTGTCGTTGACTGCCGGCGGCATAGGCTGCGTGGCGTTGCTGCCAAGCGGCACCGTGGCGCCTTGGATATAAAGCTTGTCGCCATTTTCCATCGCCGGCCTGTTATCGAGAGCTCGACCTTCGTTGGGCGTAATCAAGCCGTTCTGCACACCCTGCGACATGCCCGCCATGCGGGTCACGAAGTCACCGCGAAGCAGTCCGTCAAGATTGTGCTCGATGTATTTTCCGCCGCCGCCGCCACGGCCGAACAACTTGAGGTTCAATTCGTCCTCGAGGGCTTTCGCCCACTGGCCAACGAGGTGCTGAACGAGCATCAAATTCTGCTGCTCAGTGTTGCTGAACGTTGCACCGGTAAGATCCTGCAAGAAGACCTTCGGCAACTGGTAAGCCCGCGCGATTTCCTCAACCTGGAAGCGGCGCGCTTCAACCATCTGACCCTTAGCCGGATCAAGACCAACCGGATTCAGCGTGTAGCCACCCGGAATTGGGAAGATCGGATCATTAGCGTTCTTAGCCGCATCGATCGTGCGCTTTATATCGCCCTGCGCGCGCTTGATGGCATCGGTGCCCACCGGCACCGGACCCTGCAGCGCGAGCGGCGGCACGCCTCCACCAGCAAAGAAATTCGAGCCGTAGTCGTTCATCGCCAAGGCAAGCTGAATTGCCTTTGACGCCATCGTAATTGGGCCGTAGTGCCTCAGTCCGTCATGCCAAAGCATGAACGGTACGTCGATAACTTCCTCGGCAGGGTATTCCTTGACCGGGTGTGTAGCATCACCAAACTGGTAGAGTACCCTTCCGCCAACACGCCGAACTGTCGTCTTGGTCGGATCCATAGGCCATAATGAATCAACGCCCTGCGGCGTGCGCTCGATCCACGCAAAGCCGCGGCCACCCGTAAAAACCTGCTGCCAAAACCACTGCCAGAACTTGAACGATCCCTGCTCTGGATTTGGCGCATCATGCACAATGGCCTCAAGGCGGCCTGTCAGTTTCTTGGGGCCATCTTTTGTCTCGCGGTAGGCATGCAGCGGAAGCGCCGCAAGCGTGCGCGACAGAAATGCCACAGCCGCCCACACGGCAGGCACGGCCAGGGCGCTGTCGATCGAGACGGCGGGCAGATTTGCCGACTGTAGGCCGAAATATGCGAGGAAGTTCTCGGCGCTTACCGGAATGTTCTGATTCTCAATGGTATTGCGCTTTTCCTGCCGGTTTCTCGCGGTTCGGCGGGAAAACAAGTCATAAAATGCCATTTATCCCGCCGATCTAAGCTGTAGAAGGCTGTAGTTTGGATCGTCCCAAGGGGACGTCGGTTGAGACACAATCGACCCACCGTCAGTCGCGGCGCCGACAGCCATACAAAGAGCCACGGCGACGTCGATGCGCACCGAAGCTTTTTGCTTCACGAACCACCTGTTGTCCTGCGGATCTCGGTCAAAGGTGGCGCCCATCAAGGCGGTCATCAGCACCGGACTGCGGCGGAGCCTAATGCGTCCGTCGATAATCATGTCCTCAAGCGCAGACACGGAGCCGGGCATCCACAACCCCTGTGGAATTGGCTCGCCTGCCGCCTTCGCGGCCTCGACTTTCGCATCGCTCGGTCTTGCACGAACCTTGCCGCCCTGCGGGTGGGGCACGTGCTCAACTTCTACGCCTAACGCTTCGACTTCTTCGCGAAATTTGTCGTACGCATACTTGTCGTACGCGATCGCTCGGATATCGAATATCTGGTCGATCTGCTGCACGCGCGCCGCGACGTAGTCGAAGCGAATGCGCAGGCCTGGCGGGGCATTAAGCCAACCATCCGCGACCCACTGCTCGTACGGTGCCTTGTCGGCTAGGGCTCGAGCCTTCAGAGTATCGCCTGGCGTCCAGGCCTCAACCCATGCGTCGAACGTCGGCAGATTTACCGACGTGCCGTCATCGCGATGCATATCCTTGAAGCCAGTCGGGATCACACAAGCCAGAGCCGTAATGTCCTTGCTGCCAGATAAGTCAACTCCCAAGAATACTGGGCCTTCAGCGTGCTCATCCTCCGGATCGAAGTCGTCCATGACAGCTTCGACAGTCGCGCGCGGCATCCACGCCTGGTCAGCATCGGTCCATTTGCAAAAATGGAGCCGCAAGATGCCATTAAGCTTGCCCGGAATCTGCTTCGCCTGCGCAACAACGCCGGCCAGGTAGTCATCGGTCAAAATCGTGCCAAGTAGCGGGTTGGCTTTCACCCAGCACGCCGGATCATCTAGCGGATCGTCGTCCTTATCGAGCGCGCAGACATACGCGAAGGTCGTATCGTCCAACACCTCGCCGACATACGTGAAATCGTCGTCAGGCTCGCGCGTGCCGGCCGCTACGCGCACAGCGTGCTCATGCTCTTCCCAGCAAACCGTATTCCGATCGCTACCGGAATTGGTGATCATAAGTAGGAGCGGCTGGCGCCGGAATTTGAACCCGCGTTCGAGCATTTCCATGGTCATGCGGTCGGGATGCTCGTGAACCTCATCCGCAAGGGCAAAGTGAGGGCGCGGACCACTGCCAGACTTGCCGCTGTCTTTCGAAATCGGTCGGAAGAAAGATCCGGAGCGATGATGCGCGATATTGAACTCGCGCCCCATTCCGCCACTGAACTTCAGACGCTCCTCCAACTCTGGAGCAGCGCGAACCATCTTCACGGCATCCTGAAACAGGATGGCCGCCTGCTCCTTCTTGGCCGCGGCGGCGTATATCTGGGCGCCCGCTTCGTTGTCTGCCATCAGACCATAGAGTCCGATGCCACCAGCGAATGGCGACTTACCATTGCCTTTACCTTCCTCGATGTAGACGCGCCGAAAACGGCGGGAGCCGTCTGCCTTCTTCCAACCGAAGATCGAACCAAGTTTGAACGCCTGCGATGGATGCAGATTGAACGGCCTGCCCTCGAACTGGCCTTCTGAAAGCTTTAAGCGCTCCTCGAAAAACCGGAAAACGCGCTGCGCAGCATCGTCATCGAACTTCAGACCGCGCCCTGCCCCCGCGGCCAAGTCGTCAAAGTGGCGCCGGCAGGCATTCCGCACATGCGGGCCAGCAACTGCGTCGCCGGCAAGAACAGCCTCGGCGTAAGCATTGATGCGCCGAAGAGCCGGCCCGACATCAGTCGAGCAGATCGTCTTTGTCCTCTTTTTCATCGGGCACCGTGATCTTCGTCGCGTCAGCTGGCGTTGCGCCCATCTGGCCAAGCATCTGCCGAAGTAGATTCATGCTCTGCACGCCAACTTCCTGCCCCGCCATTATGCGGCCCTGAATGCCCGCCGCCATTCCAACCAGTATTCGGTGAGACTGGTTCAACCATGGCATGTCTTTCTGGAAAAGATGCCAGGCCGATTTGGTTTTGCTGGTGTCAGTGTCAACGATCCACTTTGGTGGAGCGCCCAGCGGGCCGCCAGCCTTTGGTTCCGAGCGATTCTTGAAGCGTCCAGCGTTTATTTTTTCCCGACCTTCAGCCTTGGCTTTGGCGAGCGGGTTTCTCGGCCTCGCCATGGTGATGTCCTCTAGGCAGGGGTCATATTTTGAATTGCAGATGCGTGCGCTGTGGGGGGACGCCGGTCGCTAGGCGATGATGTCTGGGACATCACCATACCCCCTACCCAACCCCCTATTATAGCACGAGGGTGGGTGGCCGTCAAGTGAAATCGGCGCAATATTCTTGCGTTTTGCAATATCGGTCGATTTATTTTCATCGATCGACTTCGCGTCACGAAGCATCATCAAGTATCGCCTCAGTCAAAGCGGCCAGCCGTCAGGCCCGAACGCAATGACCGTCTTGCCGTTGTCTTCGCGTTGTCCTCGGCTCGAGTGACATGCTTTGCAGGTGCTGAGAAATGGGCCAGCCCAGAACTTGGACACATCGCCTTTGTGTCCACCATCGGTGTGGTGCACCTCGGTTGCAGGCTCGACTATCTCCTGCTCGAGGCACCACTCACACAGCGGTTGCTGTGCCAACTTGACCAGGCGCAACTTGCGCCAGCGTGCCGTTGAATAGAGTTTTCTGTACTCGGCAGCCTCAGCCGATCGCCTATCGCGCCGCGAGGTGTCGTGCGTCATAGGCGTTGAGATGATACCAGACCCACGCCCGCATCACCCAATCGTCAAACCACTGACGTACCTTGTCGAGCAGCCGCTTAATCATCATCGTCAGCCCAATACACGAGGGCTTCCTCGGGCAAGTCCTGCACGGACAGGCTAGCGCCATCGAACCATGCAACCTCAACCGTGCCGCAGTCGCATACGTGGATCACGGTAAGCGCTGGACCGCCACTGAGCAGCGTGACGAGATCGCCAACCGCAAAAGTGTCTTCGGTCTCAGGCAGCGGTACACCATTGAACCAAGGGCTGTCGCCGCCATAAGAGTGTGCGTTCATGTGTTTTCCTCCTTCAGTTGACTACTGGTGCGTCGCTAAGCCCAACCTCAAGAACGGTCAGAGAGCGCGTATCCCAAACGTGAAGCGTGCTGGACTTGCCGGGCTCAACGTGTACCGTGCTGGCCTCAACCCAATCGCCATCGGCCAGATCGTAGTTGATCACGCTGGCCCGATAGTTGGCGCCATTTGGCACCGTCACCACAACGGCAGTGGTCATGGGTTTTCCTCCGTTGAATTGGTCAGGGTGCGGTGTTCTGCCCACCGTCATCCGGCTTCCAAGGCCGGTACTCTTCTGCACGAGCTTCACCCTGTTAGGGTGGTCGCGGTCGATCTTTAGACATCGTTGCTTCCTCTGGAATGGTGCCCTAGCGAAGGATCGAACTCCGGACATCCTGCTTACAAGGCAGGCGCTCTACCGACTGAGCTACACGGGCATTGACGGAGCTTTATGTATGATAAGCTAGCCCGGAACTTTTCTCGTTGGCTGGCACGTCCTTGCGTGGTGTTCCAGCATTGCTCCGTGGTCGGGACTTTCACCCGATACTTCGTCAAATTTGGTTGCGCGAGCGGGACTCGAACCCGCGATCTCCTAGGTTATGAGCCTGGCGAGATGCCGCTTCTCTACCGCGCTAGAATGATGATAGGTAAGTACGGAGGGCTAACCCTTCATCCGCTCTTTCACCTATCCGCTATGCGGCGATCAACCCGCATGCCCGGTTTGTACCCGGATGCTCTGAATTGGTGCCTCGCTCAACCACAGCCAGGCGCAAGGCGACCAGCAATGGGAGCGAGGCAGAAACGCCACAACGCTGCGGGAGGAGGACGCGCGAAGTGGCGATACGTTGGCAGCCACCGCAGGGCCAAATCTGGCCAACTAGGCGATGTCGGGGCCAGGCCCAAGGAACTGCCGAAAAGTCACGCCCGGTTCAGCGGTGGCGCCGTGATGCACAAGCATCTGTACCGCCACATAACCGAGCGTCCGCATTGCGGAAGGTGTGGGGATGTCAAATCATCCCTTCACTTGTCCACACCACGAAATCCTGAAATGCGGCACAACGCGGCAGATTTTTTTGGACGGCCAACTCTTCGCCGAAAAAATCGTGCCACAGAAGTTATTGGCCATCGCCGCGCCATTTGCGATGGCCATCTTGACTAAAATGCAGCGGCCAACTTTGACGCTGCGCTAGGCGGCCATTCTCAGTGCTTCGGCCAGGTTATCATTCGCCGCCTGCAGTTTACGGCGCCCTTGCCGCTCCCGCGTGCGCCTATGGCCGCCATCACCAAGATCGGCCAGACTGCTGGCCGTAAGTGCCCTGTCTAACACCTTGGTGTCTGCGTCCGACAGCATGGCCAAGGTAGCCTCCCAAACCTCTCGGTTTGCGATGTGCGCTGCCACGTCCTGCCAGGCCACCGACCCGCTTTCGCCTTTCCCGCCCTTCTGCATGCCGAGGAAGCTTTCGGCCACGCGCTTGCTGCCGCATGGTAGACCCTTGCGGTACCGCTTCACGGGCGGCAGCGCTGGTGTGTTGGCATACGCCTCCGCAAGCGTTGTGCGAGCTTCCTCGGCCGAATACGAGCGTCCTTGGCGGCGCTTGGTGCCTTTGACGTACCGCGGCTCAATGGCGCCGAGCAATTGGGCGAAATACAAGTTCGATTGTTCGACGTACGCGTTACTGACACCGCTACCGCCGAGCATTCGCTCTTGCTGATCCTTGGTCCGCAGCATAGCTCCAACGGGCATGGTCAAGTCCTTCATGATCGGCTTTCCGTCGATCCCTCTAGCAAAACCCTTCTCGGTTTGCGTGCCGTCGCTGAAGCGTAAGGATCCGATTCGAACCACGACCTTGTGACGCTTGCCGTTATCGTCTGTGGCGAAGCCGTACTCCACATCACGGGCGACAGGATAAAGTTCAATATCATGCTCACCTTTGGCTTTTCTCGCGTCAGCAACCGGAACCTGACGGAAGTCGACCTTTGCTGACTCTCGAAAGAGCGCGGATAGCGTTGGCCTTATCGCCAATCGCCTTTCAACGTGCGTGTTCGCGATTTCCTCTGGATTAGCATTGTCGTTGGCTGGCTGCTTTTTCCAGTTCGTGCCGGCAGTCTCAACCGGTGCATCGAGGTCAGGACGGTTGCGATAGGCCAGCAATGCCGAAAGCTGATCGGCCAAGGATCCCTTTTTCAATGTCTGCTCCCGCGGTTGAAAAGCTCGAGTGCTGCTCGGCCCTTGACATTGGCGGCCAAACCGAAAGTGCCGTCACCGGCTGGTCGCCATGACAGCATTTTCCGCTGTTCGAGGCTGCGCCGAGTGCGGTCAGCGAAAGCGGCCGACCAGTGTTGCAGAAAGCCGCGCCTAAGGAAGTCCGCCTGGCTTTCCGTGATCCGCAGTTGCGAGTGGGTCCACGTTTCGGTCATGTCAGCGATCGACCAGACTTCTGCATCTTTGTCTTCCTCGAAATGTGGGCTGTTGGCGTTGAGTTAGCGCGGCAAGAAATGGCACCCATCACATAAAAGGCGCCGAAGCTCCGTCCATCAGGGAAGCGCGAAAAATAAAGTCTATGCGCGTAGCAAATTCGCTTTGACCGGCTCATTGTCATTGCCAGTCCAGTTGGTTTTGAACCGGTTCGACTGGGCCTTCATGCCTCGCGGCCCATTTGCTTCAATCCCAACAGTCCGTCTGCGAAGTAGAGCCGTGGCGGGTCGTTGTGGATCTGCTCATTTTTGCGCCCGCTTGCTGCAATCGGGAATTACTCTGACATTTTCGCTTATGTCGATCTGTCGGATGGCTTCCGAGAGGGATGTTGGCTCGCCGTCCTTACCTTCGGCCATCCTGGCGCAGCACTCGCGAACAAACTCGCGCTGGCGACACGCGAGCCGCCAAGCCTCGTCTTCGCTCACGTACCGTTCGCCGCCGACGTAACGAGCGAAGTGTGAGAGAATCCCCTCCTCCATTTTTTTGAAGCGCGTGTGGATTTCACGGCGCGCGATTTCGACTTTGTCCCGCTGCCGACTCGACTCCAGCCATCCGAAGACCGGATCAATGAGGCTCCTGCGCTGTTGGTCGTTTCGCGGTGTGTAGCTCTCGACGAGCGTCTCAATTTTTTCGTGTTCCATGAAGAAGTCATGTCTCCCTATATGACCTGTTCCGGTCGGATTGGCGGCATGGATAAAATCCGAATTTTCCGGGTGCCTTCTATGCAAGTCGTGTTGCCTATGAATCTCACTGAATCACTGAATCAATGGATGAATGGATAAAAGGTATGTATGTATATATAAGTTATTGATACTCCTATATATTCCCTTAGAGTTTCGTCTTCCACCGTACCCCTTTCCGCCGATACGAAATCAGCCATGAGGCTTTCATCCGAAGGACGAATCTAGCGCGTGGAAAAAACAAGCCTTCTTTTCGGGCGGCCACCCGTGCTGGCGCACTCTTCGTGGACTAGGTCCGCTTCCTTCAGATCCTTGATAATTTCATCACGCTGGCGTGCGTCTATCGACTTCAAGCGGTCGGCCAGCCGCCCCGCGGTGATACCATTGCTGCCTGCGGCCCTGATCATCGCGGCAATGCGTTTGTAATTCGCCTCTCGCGGATTGTCCGACAGCCGCTCTGTTACCTGCGACAACATTCCCGCCGCGCACGACCAGGCCAGCGACGATGCCCAATCAATGTTCGCCTCCGTTATCATTGGCTCGGCGTGGTTAATGCCTACAGCCACGATCAGGGCTAACTTGATTGCATTTTCGATGATGCGTCGAACGAAGGGTCGTGCCTCCGGCACCACGCGCTTTTCATGTTCCGACACGGCTTCTTTGACCGAGTCGAACAGCGCAACGGCACCATCGGTCCATGGCACAACGTGCGGCGTTGTGAGGGTGCCGGCCGCGAAGGTCTGGAGCTTTATGCCGGCCAGGTTGCCCGTTCGCTTTTTAACAACATCGATGCCGGCCACATCCGCCATCTTATCCAATAACGCGGTCGGAACGTAGCGCACATCCTGCGCTGGCTTGACCGCCGCTGGTGGCGCCGTATCGACATTAAAGAGGACCAGGCGAGGCAATAAGCCGTCCTCTGCGCTCGCCGAGGAGAGCGCCGACCAGAATTGTTCGGGCGTTGAAGTGCCGTGAATGCACAGATTGGGATTGTGGATCCGTTTTGGTGGGCTGCCTTTATAAGCAGCGCCTTCGAAGTAGGTTGCGCTCGCGCTGTAGTAGTCGCGCAAGTCTGTCGATATCGCCCGCTGGTGGCTCCCTGCCCGCCTGTCGGTGATCTCGCGAATGAAGCCGCCGAACTCATCAATCTGACAGTTGACCGATTGATGCGCCTCAAGCACCTCGCGAAGCGCTGAGGCCGACATGATGCGCGCCGGTCCACCGAACGAGTCGAACACGCCATGGCCAGCCGCGAGCAGGCGCTTAATCTGAGATCGCGCGTGTTCTTTGCCGAAGCCGGATTCGGCGAGCGCTACCGAGTAGATATTTGGACGCGTATCGCGGCTACCCGTGGAATAACGCGGCCCCATCAGCGCCGCCACCATTGGCAACGAAGCCGCCAGTGCGAGCGAGCGGCTTGGTTGCTCCGCGCTCGATACGATCCAATCAACAAGATCCTGCACCAGTCCGCCAGGGCACGTCAGCGATTCGAGATCAGCGACGGCGTCGAGATGATAGTCCGGAAGCTCCTCGATGGCGGCCGGCAGGTTGTCCGAAGTTTGCGTGCGATTTTCGGACAGTGTTTCCGCAGCCTGCCGTTTCGCATCGTGGTTCGCAATTAGTTGGGCCACGGCCTCAGGGTCAGCCTCCGGCAAGTTGTCGTTTGCCGACCGTTCCGGCACCAACCGAGGAAGGCGCAAACCAGCCTCGATGCCGCGCCGGATCTTTGCGCGGATTTCTTTATCGCCGTCCTTGGCAACTACGCCATTGGCTCGGGCCGCCGCGAAGAGATCGGTCTCGGCCTCACCTCGATCGAGCGCCCCGGCAGCAATGAACTGGCCAAGTTTGTACGCGGTTCTGTTCACCAGTTCGCCGCGACCAGGCGCCTGCTTTCGGGCAAGCGTATCGAGCTCGTCGTTGACCGCAGCCGCAACCCAAGCAGGGTTGTCGCCTGCCGGTACCAGCCGGCCGGACCATTCGGAGGGCGACGACGCCTCGAACGACTTTGGCAAAACCATATCGAGCAACCATTGCGGAGCATCAGCGAACTCGGGGAGGCCGTCGCCGTCGTAGTCCACCCACTCGTAGCGGCGACCGTCCGCCATTACGCTACCCGGCCCGATCACGTAGCCACCATCGCCACGACAGTCCAGCGCCACGCCCAGCCCGCCCCGATTGCGTACGCCTTCTACGTGCTTGAAGTAATAGTGCCGTCCGCCGTTGGCTGTGGACACCATCGCGGTTTCAGGCAATTCCCCGTAGATGTCCTCGAGCGCCTTCAGCGTCTCGAAGCCATTTACGATCGTCCCGTCAGGGAGGCGTTTAATGTCAACGTCAAGTATCCAAGCGCCCAGCTTTTCGCCGGTTGGCACGCCGATTAATGCGTTCGGATAGCGCCCGCCGAACCACGTCCTGACGATGTGATCATTCTTAGTCGCATCCTTGAGGCCATAATGAGTGAGCGGAGATTTCTCGCTCTTGGTGGTGATTTCACCCGTCGTGACGTCGAATGAATCTTCGTCGGCGGATCGACATGGAAAAATCGGAACGCCGAGGCTTTGATAATGCAGCGCCAGTTCCAGTGCGGCAGGCTGAGCGTTCATACAAGTTCTCCAAAGGGGCAATAGCACTGCGTGCGGGCGGCAGAGCACTGTCCGTCGCCCACGTCGATCGGAATTCGTAGGATCATTAGGCGGCAATCTTTCGGAGAAAGCCCGGGAACGCGTTTTCAGGCTTTGCTGCAGCTATATCCGATGCGTCGTTGTCGATCTTCTCGATGATTGCCTGCCAAGCAAAGTTGGCAATGCGTGCGTCGACAAAGAAGGCATCGGCCACATGACGAATGAGACCGGAAGGCGGCGGCTCCCCCACCCCTGCGTACTCAACAAGGCCAAAGCGACGATGCCCACTCTCTTCGATGCCGCTGCGGACCACCTTCTCCGGAAACAAAACCGGCGACTTGTCGATCAGCCGCGCGTCGTGCGGTCGGCCGTCCAAGTAATCGATGGCAATGGCAAAACCCTTGGTGCGCGAGACCTGGGCTGCGGAACGCCGAGGCGATATACGATTGGTCATAGGTACTCCATCCCGCGGGCGCGGGTTATTGGGAGGCAGTCTGGATTTTTTGATGGTGCTGAAGGTGGGTGTTAAGCGGCCCTCGCCGCGATGCGATCGGCAATCCATTCGCGCACTTCCGATGCGACGAAGGCGATCCTCTTCTCACCCAATGGTACAGCGGTGGGGAATCGCCCTTCCGCTCGATACCGATTCAACATCGATCGCGACAGCGACGTAAGCCTGGCTGCATCGTTCAGAGAAAGTAATTGATGGTTGTCGTTCACATAACCCTCCTAGCGCTCGACAAGAACTGAGCGCATTCAAAATCAATGTATTGATTGGGAAAGGGTTGACCGACGCTCAGCGCCACCTCCGTTTCGTGGAGGCTTACGACCGGATAACCGGCAGCCCAAGGACGACATGGTCGCCAATGTTGACACGTATAGGCGATTTCCATTAAAAAGTCAAGACAAAAATGGCCTCGCAACAAATTAAAATGTCAAGTCATTTTTTTGATTGCGACAACAAGCCGCAATAGGTAGCCCAGTCGGCTGCGAGCCGGTACCTTTTTTCGAGCGCATCGCCGCGCGCATAGGCTCGCTCGACGGCATCGCCTACGGCGTGGGCGAGCGCCATTTCGGCAAGCTCTCGGGGATGATCCGACACCTCAGTTGCCCAGTCCTTAAAGGTCGATCTCATACCATGAGGCGTGGCGATCTTCGGCTTGCCAGCATCGTCAAGTTGCTTGGGATCTACCCACCCTCCACGACCGGCCCTCCGCTCAGATGCGTGCATTCGCTTTATAACCGCAGCTAAGGTCATATCGGAAAGCTCCCCACCGCGCACCGCCGGGAAGACGAGTGCATTCTTCTCAAAGCGCGGCGTGGCCTTGAGTTGCGCAATGGCGGGATCAGAGAGCGCCACACGATGCTCTTTACCGGTTTTAGTGCGCTGAGCCGGGACAATCCACATTTTGGCGCCAAGATCGATTTCGTCCCACCTAGCACCGCGCACCTCACCACTACGGGTAACCGTCAAGATGGTGAACTCCAGCGCCCTTGCGCCAACGCCATCGACGGCGCGCAACTTCTTCATAAACGCTGGCATATCCTTGTACGGCAACGCGGGGTATCGGCCGGCGCTAGCCAGCGCGTCGGGCTTGTGGAGCACATGCTCTAGGTTCCCCTTCCATGATGCCGGATTGTCACCCTTCCGGAGTCCTTCAACCTTCGCCGCATCAAGCACGCGCTCGATGCGTTCGCGCAATTTCTCTGCCGTCTCCTGCTTTTCCCCCCAAAGCGGCCGCAAGACGGAAAGCACGTCCTGCACGCCGATGTCGGCAAGCGCCTTTGAGCGAAGCGGCGCGGCGTGGTTGGTTAGCGTGTTTCGCCAACCGGCTTCCGTCTTCGCACCGCGCCAGCGCCCGGCCTTCACGGCGGCGTCGATGTAATCATCAGCGTACGTGCCGAACGTCTTCCCTGCGACTGCCGCGCAGGCTGCCTCAATGATGGCGGCACCGTTTCTATGTTCGACAGGATCAATGCCTTTCCGCAAAAGCGCCCTCGCCGCTTCGGCCTCCTGGCGCGCTTCGGCCAGTCCGACAGCATGCAGCGGCCCCAACCCCATCTCGCGCCGCTTGCCACCGAAGCGATAGTCGAGAATCCAGTACCTGCCCTTGCCTTTGGTCACGAGCCAGAGCCCGCCACCATCGCGCAACTTCCGCCCCTTGCCTGCCTCAATTTTCTTGACCGTAAGAACGTTCCGAGTATGGCTCCCCATCACCGTCTTCCCCGCTTTTTCCCCGCTATGGGGCGTGTTGCTAGCGGTAGACGATATGGTTGCAGGTTTCAAGAGCTCCTTTGTTTGCAAGCGCTTGCGACGGCCTTAGGTGCACGAGATGGCCAGCAAAATCGCCATAATGGCTCCGGCCCGGGGAGCCAACATTTCCAAGCACTTGGCGAAGCTGCAAAACCGGCGATTTTTCGGTTATGTACGGTATATGTACGCCGGACCGGATAGCTTGCCTTTCGAATCCAAAAGCCCGCCACCGTGAAGGCAGCGGGCCAAAACTAACACGCTGATAGATTTTCAGAGCCCTTGCCCTCCAGATATGAGGCACGGGCCGTCATGGTCGCCATGGTCGGCTTCGCGCTCGTCGTCGCCCTCCCGCATGATTGAGCGCCCTGTGGATAGTAACCCACTATTCACCATAGCGGCAGTTCTTCCCGGGCATCCGGCGCATTAGGGACAGCTTACGTGATTACACGCATTCGCGCCGCCAACGACTCAGATAGCTTGATTTTCGCGGGTCCCCAACCCCGCATTGGCCGGCGCTGCCCACCATAAACCCCACCCACGGCGCCGGCCATCTTGCCAAGGTGGACGGACCGATCCACGCAAGATTCACCGACGCTTCATCAACACCACGTTGCCATCAGGGCGGCGCCAGCGCGGCGGGCTCACCCTTTGGTTGCGTCGTTCGTTCATTTGGTGGTGTTCCGACTATATTAGCGAGCACGTATATATCCCGTCAGCCGGCGCCGCCATCTTGATGCCCCTGCCGGTTAGGCCCGGTGCTTACTGGCCTACCCGCCCCAAGTGCCGGGCCGCTTTTCCGATAAGTGCCTCAAGTTGATCTTGGCAAAGATCTTTACTTCGCCGATTTGTCGGCGATGACACCCAATTTCTGGATTTCCGGTGTCTTAGCAAACATGTCGCCTGCCTTGATCTTCTCCATCAATCCGGCGGCGACCTTCCCGTTGAGATGCGCGTCACGTCCCCCCTCGTCGTCGAAGGTATCGAATATTGCGAAAGACGAAGGCCCTTCCTGAATCGCATACCATGTGATGGTTCCGGGTTCGGCTTCCACCAAAGGAACCGCCGACTTCAGGAAGTCCGCGACCTCCTTCTCCTTGCCGGGCTTGGCTTCAAGCGGAACGTACAGCGCGAACTTTGTCATTCTGTTCTCCCGTTCTAATCTTTTGCTAGTGTCTATCGCTACCAATCGCCTTCGTGCCTGGCGGCAGAATTCGGGGGACAAGCAGCGTTCTCGATGGGAGCGGCTACATTCCCTAAGGGAAATCGACCGCTGCATACACAACCCGCGATAGGCGTTGCGGTTCCACCGCTACAGAAGGCGGGACATTCCGGCTCCGGCCTTCTCGGGCACATTGTCCGAGATCCATTTATACAGAAAGTCGGTCCCGCGCGTGCTCATCGAAGAGAAAGCGCGCCGGTTATATTAGGTTCCGCTCATCTTGACGCCAGCGCGGGCCGCTCCCGAGTCTTGGGCATGGCTCGGGGTAATATCAAAGTAGGCGATGATGTCGCTGTCACTGCCATTGTGCGCGGGCGGGTGACGCCCGATCGCATCAGCGTGACCATCCCCTCCTACGCCTTCCCACATTCGGTTGTCGATTCGACTTCGAAGGCCGTGATCGGCCAGCATATGGAGCTCACCGGCCAGGTCACGCGCGTTGACGGCGATAAGGTGACGATCAGCCTTCGGCCGCTCGTGACCGTCGATGCCGAGCACGTTCGCTTGGTCGAGAGCTATGTTGCGCCAAAGCGGAAAACGCGGCTCGTCGGCAAGGCCTGAAACGTTCCCCGCGTCTCCACCCTCGCTTGGCTTGGTAGAAACTCGCCGGGCGAAGACCCCAACCGCCTCAAGCCCGGCGAGCCTACAACCTGATCAGAGTACGCGATCAGGACCGGGGATCAGCCGGCAAAAGTGGTATGCAGCAAGAGCGGTGCCAGTATTTCAGTGCTGAAAAGGGACAGTGCCCATTTCGGACCGGAGCATGCTCAAACTCGCAAGATCGGGAGTCCATTAAGCACGCGCTTTATTAGTTCTGGAAAATTTTAACGAATCGTTGACCGCGCTGTCCCAAAATAGGACGGCGCGGTCAAACCCCAACCGGACTGCGCAGGCGGCTCCGGCAACCCCCCAACCCAAGCGCAGTGTCGGAGCCGCTTCCACGCCTCTGTATACTAGCAATGGTTGAATCAACGGTTACGACAAGTGGTTTCCAAGAAGCTGCTTAGCAACCAACCACGTCGCTTTCCGGTGGCGTTTTTGACCAATCGCGGCAACTTGCGGCGGCGAATGACAAAAAGAATGCCCGTTAGCGTAGCGCCACGCGAAAGGCCCGCCACCGTGAGACTGGGGGCCACTCGTTCGCTTATCGGCAGCCTTCACGAGTCGGCGTTGCGGAAGCCGCTGACCGGACATTCGACGTCATTGAGGCGAGGCACTCCTCCAGACGTTCCAGGCGCGCCTTCTGGAATCGCAGTGCGTGCGCGACGTCATGCAGCCTGGATTTACCCTGAGAATTGGCAGCGGCGATCAAGTCTATTTCGAGCCGACTGATCTCGCTTCTCAGGTTACGAGCCTCAGCTTCCCTCAGACCCTTGATCCATCCAGCTCCGCGCATCAGCACAATTTCACCCACCTGACACCAGGTCGCACAATAGCAGGAGTTTGCTAACAACCCTGCCACGGACATTCTCGTATTTTAATCGTTGCTAATATTAAGGCCTGAGCAAGAGGAAGCGGCCTACAGAGGCGTTGATTCCACCGACCGGCTTGCATGAGATGCGCAAGCACCTCTGATCATGTCGGGCCCTTGGATCTGCCCATTTTAGGTGGAGAGAGGCGGAAGGCGCATTTGGCTATCTCCAAGCGCAGCCTGTTTTAACGACTTGGCTGACTTTCTGGCCATGCAGCGAATATGCACGAACAAGCATCCGCGGAATGGCAGCGAACGTTCGCGCATGGAAGAGCCCGGAAGCCGAAGCCGCCGTCAATTATAGCCAGTTTGAAACCACGGACTGGTGTCATACCCTAAGCGCGGACTATAGTGATCCAGGAAGTTTGCGCCCACATTTGAGGGTCGCGCAACCACGGTGCCTGTCGATTTGCAACCCCGTTTCGTGGTCGGCTTGCTGCCAGCCTTCATATGAGCTGCGGAACACGAGGTTGCAGCCTGAGCGGTGGCCACCTTTTTCTTCTCTTTCGCAACAGCCGCTCCGGTGGCGGCCAATACTATTGCTACGCCAAAGACAACGAGTTTCATTGAAACGCCCCTCACCTTACACAATCCGAAATGATTGCGCCTAGTTGACTTGACGTCAACCACGTTTTGTCCGCAACGGCGGCGAAGCTGCGCGTTCGGCTTGTTTGGCGGCGTCCGGATTGGTGCCCTTCGCTTCCTGCTCAGTGTCCCGCCGCCCGTAGACAAGCCCAAACACAAGCGCGAAATACCCCGCCTGCAACAGAAAACCGGCGATGACGCCCCAGATTACGCCCTTCCCCATGGACCCCGTGTCGAGATAGGCCCAAACTGCAACGACCACTGATGTCGCCAGCATTCCCACCACAAACTGCGGAAAATACATGGCCCCAACCCCTTTCCGACGCTCCCCAACGGCTTCCCACACCCTTCTGACCATTATTTATTATTTTAGCAATCGCGCAAGTATGGCAGTTTGGTCGCTTGCGCAGCCGCCCCGAGGAGCAGCCTCCCGGGGGGACCGGCGGCGACTTCGCTACTTCAGCTGAATATCTGGCGTGGCGGGATGGGCACAAGCTTCGAAAGTGACGCCGGCACTTAAGCGGTGCCGAAACTGTTCCGAAAACGTCCGAAACGTCTAATATGCCCCCATGCAGGGGACTCGCATCGCTTTTGGTCCGTTCGTACTCGATCCCGATATCGGGACGCTCTATAAGGAGCAGATCCCGATCACTGTTGGGCATCGTGGGTTGACGCTGCTTGCTGCGCTTACGGCACGGCCCGGTGAGATCCTGACCAAGGCCGAACTGATGGACGCTGCCTGGCCTGGCACCGCCGTTGAGGAAGGCAACCTTACCGTCCAGATCGCGACATTAAGAAAGGCACTCGGTCAGGCTGACAATGGCGGCGAGTGGATCGCCACGGTGCCTCGTATCGGCTACCGCTTCATCGGGACTGTCGAGCCGGTGGCGAGCGCATCCCGCAGACCGACACCACCGTCCGGCAAGCCGTCAATTGCGGTGCTGCCCTTTGCCAACTTGAGCGGCGATCAGGACCAGCAGTATCTCAGCGACGGCATAACCGAGGACATTATTACGGAACTGGCCAGGTTCCGCTCCCTCCTTGTCATCGCGCGCAATTCATCGTTTCAGTTTCGCCATCCGGCATTGGACATTGACGAAGTCCATCGCGAACTCGGAGTTCGCTACCTCGTCGAAGGCAGCGTGCGAAAGCTCGGTGATCGTATTCGGATCACCACACAGTTGATCGACGCCGCCACCGGCACCCACCTGTGGGCTCAACGCTACGACCGGGCTCTCAACGACATCTTCGCATTGCAAGACGAGGTGGCCGCTCTCATTGCCTCGATGGTCGAAGGCCAAACGGAGGCAGATTCGGCAAGCCGGACCAGACGCAAGCCTCCGGCCGAGTGGGATGCATACGACTACTACCTGCAGGGGCGCGCGCACTTCTACCGATATGAAAATGACAAAGCCGAGCCTCTGTTCGTTCGGTGTGTCGAGCTCGATTCGACGTTCGCCCAAGGCCACGCCTTCCTCGCGCAGGCCCTTGTTAGCCGATTTTGGTACGACAACGATCCGCGGACGCTGCAGAAGGCCTGGGAATCGGCACGGACGGCGCTCGCTCTCGACAGGAGCGACGGTGTTTGTCACCAGAGCATGGGGCTGGTGCTTACGCACATGCGCCGGCACAGCGATGCCGGAGTGCATTTGGAGCAGGCGCGCTCGTTGAACCCGCTGGACGTGAACATAGCGGGGGACTACGCAAGCTGGCTCAACTACGGCGGACAGGCCGAGACGGCCCTGAACGTGCTCGAAACTGCGCTCCTGCGCGACCCATTGCCTCCGATATGGTTCTGGGAGGTGAAGGGCAGCTCGCTCTTCCTGCTTGGAAGGTATTCGGAAGCCGTCGGTTCGTATCAGAAGGCCGGTGACCAATTCTTTATTCATGCCTTCCTCGCAGCGGCGCACGCACATTTGGGCGAGACGCAGAAGGCTCGCGCTGAGGTCGAGGAAGCACTGACGAGGAAACACGGCCTGACTCTCCGGATGATGTCAGGTCTCCCGTTCGCCGACCAGGTCGCCCTCGAGCTTTTCACGTCAGGCTTGAGAAAGGCCGGTTTTCCCGCGTGAACGCACCTTCGGGGCCTGATGCGTTGCTCAGGATCCAGCCGCTCGCCGGCGCCCGTCCTCAACCAGGCGAAACCGGTAGCGATCACGTATGAACTCGTTGAAGAATTGCCCTTTCGAGAAGGCGGCCCTGAACGCCGCATAGGTCTCGGGCTCGACCTCCTCATAGTCGTAGCGGTTCCCGCTCGGGACGAACCAGACCGAAAGCACCTTCGTCGCCGGGTCGTAATGCGTGTTGCGGATGGCTGTGGACGGCATGTCAAAAGTCCTGCTTCGCCTCAAAATCCCGCTTCGCCAGTTCTTAATGCCGCAGCAATCCGGAGGTTCCGTCGGACGGACAGGCCTCCGGCTGCGCCAAAATCTTGCCTGCTCGCTGAGCCTTCCTATCTGCGTCAGATGTCACCGATGAAATCGAGCACTGAAGCCCACGCCTGCCAGGGCGATCTCTTCGGCATGGCGTCCACCCTGCCGGAAGGGTTCTCCTATCGGTCGGACCTGATCACTCCAGACGAAGAGACCGCACTGGTCGGTCACCTCAAGGGACTGTCGTTCAAGCCCTTTGACTTCCATGGCCATCTTGCCAACCGGCAGGTGGCCGGCTTTGGCCTGCGCTACGACTACGATCGGCGCGAGGTCGTTGAAGCGCCGCCCATCCCAGAATTCCTGCTACCGCTTCGCGACAAGGTAGCGGACTTTGCCGGTCGCGCAGCCCCAGATTTCGCGCAAATACTGATCAATGAATACCGCCCGGGAGCGGGCATAGGATGGCATCGCGACAAGCCGCACTTCGAACTCGTCGCCGGCGTGTCGCTGCTGGCGCCGTGCAGCTTTCGGCTGCGCCGTAAAGCCGGCGTGAAATGGGACCGTGAGACGATCGAGGTCGAGCCGAGGTCCGTCTATCTCATGGACGGTCCGGCGCGCCACGAATGGGAGCACAGCATTCCGCCAGTCGCCGGGCACCGCTATTCCATCACGCTGCGCACCTTGAAATAGCCACCACTCCAAGGCACGCAGCAGCCGCTCTGGAAGGCAGCGCCCAGTTGTGCTTCGATTGCATATGAGCGTTGATCGCAGCAAATCCCTGGGCGTCCGCGCAACGCTCGTTCTATGGGCGTGTCTGTCCTGCCTGCTGGCTTTGCAATGGCTCGTCGATCTTGGGATGGTCGGCTTTCCCGACGGATACGTAACGCCCTATGCGAGAGCGACCAGCACGCTGTTGCATGTCCTTGTCTGGGCATGCCTGGCGCAGAGCCTCTACTTCGCTTGCCGGGCCTTGTTCGGCAAACGGTTCGGGCCTTCTCTCTTCCTGCAAATGCTGGTCGCCGTCGCACTGACTGTCGCCCCGGTGCTTATCGCAAAACACTGCCCGCAGTCTCAGACATGCAGCAACATCTATGAGAAACTCACCAATAGGATGGTGGACGATGGCGCGGGTGGATGACGTTATGTCTCCCATCGACCGGTAACCGACGATAGATAGAACTTTGGCGCACCTTGCGCGGATGCCTGCCACGGATGTGGCGGCAAAAACTTGGAGGAACCATGCGAAAGATTCTGGCATCGACGCTGCTGTTCGCGGTCGCATTATCGGTAAACGCCGCCAGGGCACTGGACAGCAGCGGGACCCCGGTTGTCGTGACGCCGCTTGCCGATCGCACCCAGACGGCTTCCGGCCAGCCGATCGTGCTGCCGCAGAAAAATGTCCAGGTGCTGGTTTCGACCTACGACATCGCGGTCGGCGCCACCTTGCCGGTGCACAAGCACCCGTTTGCCCGTTACGCCTATGTCGAGGCTGGAACGCTCAAGGTGACGAATGTCGAGACCGGCAACGCCAACACCTACAAGGCCGGCGACTTCATCGTCGAGATGATCGGCCAGTGGCACCAGGCGACCAATATCGGTGACGGCCCGGTCAAGCTGCTGGTCATCGACCAGGTTGAGCAAGGCGTCAAGAACACGGTGCTGCGCCAGTAACTGCGGCCGGGTTCCCGGCTGGCCCAAGCAGCGATTGGTTGTTCCGCTTCCCCGGCAATCGAGCCGATGCTAGGGCTGGCCGTCTGCATTCATGAAGGATCGTCTCTTGGCCGGTAATGCTCGCCCCCTGATCGAAATCTGCGTCGAAGGCATCGACGGATTGCTGGCCGCGCAAGCCGCCGGCGCCGACCGGGTCGAACTCTGCGCCAGCCTGGTCGAAGGCGGCATCACGCCGAGCCTCGGCACGGTGCGCGCAGCGCTTGAGAGCGCGACCATTCCTTTCCATGTCATCGTGAGGCCGCGCGGTGGTGACTTCCTCTACAGCGAGGCCGAATACCGCTCGATGCTCGCCGATGTCGCAGCGCTGCGCGATCTCGGCGTCGCCGGTGTCGTCGTCGGCTGCCTCAATGCCGACGGCACAATCGACGAAACCCGCATGGGCGCACTGGTCGAGGCGGCGGGTCCGCTCAACGTCACCTGCCACCGCGCCTTCGACATGACCCGCGACCCGGCCGAGGCGCTGGAAGCGCTGATCCGCTGCAAGGTCGGTCGCGTGCTGACCAGCGGCCAGCGCGACACCGCGCTTGAAGGCGCCGGCTTGTTGGCGGATCTCGTCCGCCAGGCCGGCAGCCGCATAATCATACTCGGCTGCGGCGCGCTCGATCCCGAAAACATCGCCGCGGTGCTGGCTGGGACTGGGCTTGCCGAAATGCATTTCGCCGCGCTCAAGGACGTGCCGAGCGCAATGGCCTATCGCAATCCGCAAGTCGGTATGGGCGGCACCGATCTCGACCGCGAATATCGCACCACGGTAACCGACGGCGCGCTGGTGGCGGCGACAATCGCGGCGGCCAGGGCTTGATGACCACGCCCGCGTCGATCAGCCGCGTCTCGGCAGCGGATGAAGCTGCCATCCTCGCACTCAACAATGAGCATGCGGCCGAACTGTCATGGCTCGAACCCGAACGCCTGTCCTTCCTGCTCGGCGAAGCGTTTTACACCAAGCGCATCGGCGCGCTCGAAGCCTTCATCATGACCTTCGACCAGGATGCATGCTACGACAGCCCGAACTTCCTCTGGTTCCGCGAGCGCTATCCACGCTTCGTCTATGTCGACCGCGTCGTCGTAGCCGGCGAGGCGCACGGCCGCGGCCATGCCCGCCGGCTTTATGAGGGTCTGTTCGTGGAAGTCGCCCGCGCGGGCCACAGCATCGTTACCTGCGAGGTCAATGCCGAGCCCCCCAACCCGGCTTCCGACGCCTTCCACGCCGCGCTCGGTTTTGCCGAGGTCGGCGACGCCGTGATCCATGGCGGCAAGAAGGCGGTGCGCTACTATCTCAGGCAGATCGCCGGATGACGCGGGCGCCACTGGCGCCATAAAGAAGCCAGGCCTAATGTAACTTCGCCAGCCGGAGGCGAAATACCATGCCGAGCAACGTCTTCCGCTTCGATGAGAGCTGGGACATTCCCGAGGCGACGCCGCAACAGGTCTGGGACGTGCTCTCCGACGCAGAGTTGCTGCCGCTGTGGTGGGGCGACGTCTACAAGGAGGTCGTGCCACTCGACCGCAAGGGCAAGGGCGTCGTCGGCTCGCGGGCCAAAGCGCGGGCACGAGGCGCCCTGCCCTATGAACTGAACTTCATAGTCGAAGCCGCCGAGCTCGAGCCCGGCCGGCTGGTGGTGGTCAAGACCTTCGGCGATTTCGAGGGCCTGTGGCGTGCGGAACTGTCGCCTTCGGGCACCGGCACCCATGTCGATCTTGTTTGGCAGGTGACGGTCGAGAGGCCGATCCTCAAGTTCCTGGCGCCGTTGCTCAGGCCAGCCTTTGCCTGGAACCATCGCTGGACCACGCCGCGCGGCGAAGCCGGCCTGCGCCGCTATCTCGCGGCGCAGAAGAAGGCGGCATGATACCGCCTTGCTGGCTGCCAGCCAGTCGCGCACCGATTTTTCCGCGATAGAATAGCTCCGCGTTTCCTTGAAACAATGAGCCGCTCCAGCAAAAAAGGGGCCGCGAAGGGCCCCTTCCAGACATTTGTATCGGTAGAAATCAGGCGTTGGCGGCGTTCACCGCGCGCTTGGCCATCACCGCGATCAGGTTGGCGCGGTATTCGGCCGAAGCGTGGAGGTCGGTCATCAGATTCTTCGCCGGCACTTTCACGCCGTCGAGCGCTGATGCGGCAAAGCTCTTCGCCAGCGCGGCCTCGATTTCCTTCGAGCGGAACACGCCGTCGTCGCCGGCGCCGGTGACGGCAACGCCGACCCCATCCTTGCCCTTGGCCACGAACACGCCGACGATCGCGTAGCGCGAGGCCGGATTGCGGAATTTTTCGTAGGCAGCCTTCGCCGGCGCGGTGAATCTGACCGCGGTGATGATCTCGCCCTCCTTCAGTGCCGTCTCGAACAAGCCGGTGAAGAATTTGGCGGCCGAAATCTCGCGCTTGTTGGTGACGATGGTGGCGCCAAGCGCCAGCAATGCTGCCGGATAATCGGCAGCCGGATCATTGTTGGCGACCGAGCCGCCGATCGTGCCCTTGTGGCGGACCGCCGGGTCGCCGATCAGCGACGCCATATTCGCCAGCGCCGGACAGGCCTTTCGCAGCTTCTCGTCACTGGCGACGTCGTAATGTGTGGTGGCCGCACCGATGGTGACGGTCTTGCCCGACACCTTGACGCCTTGCAGCTCCTTGATCCGCGACAGGTCGACCAGGTCGGAAGGTGCTGCAAGCCTGGTCTTCATCGCCGGGATCAGCGTCATGCCGCCCGACAAAAGCTTGGCGTCGCCGCTCTTCACCATCTTGGCGGCGTCAGCGATGGAGGCGGCGCGGTGGTAGTTGACTGCGTACATTTGTCTTTCTCCCTTCGGGGAAAGAGCGAATAGGGAATAGCCAATAGCGAGTAGGGACTGCCCCTTCGCACTGCGCCTCTTTCCCTATTCGCTACTCCCTGTCGCTATTCGCTTCTCAGTGCTTCTTCGCCGCGCGGATCGCTGCCCAGACGGTGGACGGCGAGGCCGGCATGGCGATGTCGGTAATCCCGATGGCGTCGGTGATGGCGTTGATGACCGCCGGCGGCGAGCCGATGGCGCCGGCCTCGCCACAGCCCTTGATGCCGAGCGGGTTGCTCGGGCACGGCGTGTTGGAGGTCGAGACCTTGAACGACGGCAGGTCGCCCGCGCGCGGCATCGTATAATCCATGTAGCTCGCCGTCAGCAGCTGTCCGCCGGCGTCATAATGGGCGCCTTCGAGCAGCGCCTGGCCGATGCCCTGGGCAATGCCGCCATGCACCTGGCCCTCGACGATCATCGGGTTGATGATGTTGCCGAAATCGTCCGCCGCGACGAACTGGACGATCTCGGTCGTGCCGGTTTCCGGATCGATCTCGACCTCGCAGATGTAGCAGCCCGCCGGGAAGGTGAAGTTTGCCGGATCGTAGAAGGCCGTCTCCTTCAGCCCCGGCTCCATGCCGGCCGGCAGATTGTGGGCGGTGTAGGCGGCAAGCGCCACCTGGAACCAGGGCAGGGTCTTGTCGGTGCCGGCGACCTTGACCTCGCCATTCTCGATGACGATGTCGCCCTCGTCGGCCTCGAGCAGGTGGGCGGCGATCTTCTTGGCCTTGGCCTCGACCTTGTCGAGCGCCTTGGCGATTGCCGACATGCCGACGGCGCCCGAGCGCGAGCCGTAGGTGCCCATTCCCATCTGCACCTTGTCGGTGTCGCCATGGACGATCGAAACCGAATCCAGTGGTACCCCAAAACGCTGGTTGACCAGCTGCGCGAAGGTCGTCTCATGGCCCTGGCCATGGCTGTGCGAGCCGGTCAGCACCTCGATCGTCCCGACGGCATTGACCCGCACTTCGGCCGACTCCCACAGGCCGACACCGGCGCCGAGCGAGCCGACCGCCGCCGACGGCGCAAGACCGCACGCCTCGATGTAGCAGCTCATACCGATGCCACGGAGTTTGCCCGCCTTGGCGGCGGCCGCCTTGCGCTTGGCAAAGCCGGCATAGTCGGAGGCCGCCATCGCCGTATCGAGCGAAGCGCCATAATCGCCGGCGTCATAGTTCAGGATGACAGGCGTCTGGTGCGGAAATGCGGTGATGAAGTTCTTGCGTCTGAGCTCCGCCGGCGACACGCCCAGCTCACGCGCGGCCGCTTCCATGGTGCGCTCCAGCAGGTAGGTGGCTTCGGGCCGCCCTGCCCCGCGATAGGCATCCACCGGCGCCGTGTTGGTGTAGACGGTGCGCACATTGGCGTGGATAGCCGGGATATTGTACTGGCCCGACAGCAGCGTCGCGTAGAGATAGGTCGGCACGCAGGACGAGAACAGCGACATGTAGGCGCCGAGATTGGCGATGGTGTCGACCTTGAAACCGGTGATCCGGTTGTTCTTGTCGAATGCCATTTCGACGGTCGAGACATGGTCGCGGCCATGCGCGTCGGTGAGGAAGCTTTCGGTGCGGTCGGCGACCCATTTGACCGGCACGCCGGTTTTCTTCGATGCCCACAGGCAGACGATCTCTTCGGGATAGATGTAGATCTTCGAGCCGAAGCCGCCGCCGACATCGGGCGCAATGACGCGCAGTTTGTTTTCCGGCGCGACATTGTAGAAGGCGCTCATCACCAGCCGCGCGACATGCGGATTCTGCGAGGTCGTCCAACAGGTGAAGTGGTCCTCGGCCTTGTCGTAGTGGCCAAGGGCGGCACGCGGCTCCATGGCATTGGGAACCAGCCGGTTGTTGACGATCTTCATGCGGGTGACATGGGCGGCAGCCTTGATCGCCGCGTCTGTCGCCTTGGCGTCGCCGATCTCCCAGTCGAAGATCAGATTGTCCTCGGCCTCGGCATGGACCTGCGGCGCGCCTTTTTGCAGCGCCTTGGTCGCATCGACCACCGCCTTCAATTCCTTGTAGGTGATCTCGACGGCTTCCGCCGCGTCGCGCGCCTGGCCCTTGGTTTCAGCCACCACGATGACGACAGCATCACCGACGTAGCGCACCTTGTCGACAGCGAGCGGCGACCAGGCCCCCATCTTCATCGGCGAGCCGTCTTTGGAATGGATCATCCAGCCGCAGATCAGGTTGCCGATGCCGTCGGCCTTGAGTTCCTTGCCGGTCAAGACGCCGATGACGCCGGGCATGGCCTGCGCCTTCTTGACGTCTATCTTCTTGATCTGCGCATGCGCGTGCGGGCTGCGCACGAAGGCGGCATGCTTCATGCCGGGCACCACCATATCGTCGACATAACGGCCGGCGCCGGTGATGAACCTCTTGTCTTCCTTGCGCGCGACCCGAGCGCCGATACCTTCAATGCCCATAGGAATTCCTCCGGAATTTAGGGGAGTAGGGCGGTAGGGGAGTAAGGGAGTAGGGAAAAGCGGCCCGGTTTAGCCTTTTTGCCCTACTCCCCTACTGCCCTATTCCCTTATTCCCCTCGTTCTAAGCCGCTTGTTTCGCCCTGCCCTTCGACGCCTTCGCCATCGTCTTCGATGCGGCGAGGATCGCCTTGACGATGTTGTGGTAGCCGGTGCAGCGGCAGATGTTGCCTTCGAGTTCGGTGCGCACCGTCGCCTCGTCGAGGCCTTCGGGATGGCGCGCGATCATGTCGGTCGCGGTCATGATCATGCCTGGCGTGCAGAAGCCGCATTGCAGCCCATGATGTTCCTTGAACGCGGCCTGCACCGGATGCAGGTCGGCGCCGTTGGCAAGCCCCTCGATCGTCACCACGGTCGACCCGGAGGCCTGCACGGCCAGCATCGAACAGGACTTCACCGCCCTGCCGTCGACATGCACGACGCAGGCGCCGCATTGCGAGGTGTCGCAGCCGACATGCGTTCCGGTGAGACCGAGATTTTCGCGCAGGAAATGAACCAGAAGCGTTCGGTCTTCGGCAGCGCCGCTGACCCGTTTTCCGTTCACGACAAACGAAACGTCCGACATGCATCCTCCCTGGGTATAACCTCGGTAATCATGCTGCCGATGCGGCTCTGGCGCTCGGCCATGCGCTATTCGTACACCGCACAACGCGCAAAAAACACACGGGTGCTCATTGTACTTTCGGTCATGGAGAAAGCGAAAATCATGGGCTCGTCCACCCCATTGCCAAAGTGCGGATTGGGGGCAACAATGTCATCGACGCTGGCGCCAAAAGACATAAAATCAAGCGCGCACAAAAATGCGTCGGAGGAACGCGGAGAAAGCTGCTGGCCAGTTCACGGACG
The DNA here is from genome assembly GCF_053848025.1 of Mesorhizobium sp. 128a. Lineage (NCBI taxonomy): Bacteria > Pseudomonadati > Pseudomonadota > Alphaproteobacteria > Hyphomicrobiales > Phyllobacteriaceae > Mesorhizobium > Mesorhizobium sp. 128a. The sequence goes on from NZ_JBSPKY010000008.1 coordinate 130,125, forward strand.
AGCTATGCATCCGGTCTGTCGGCGATCACCACCGACGAGCCCGACGCCGATGCATTCGCCGGGGCTGTCGCCGCCGAAGCCTCAGCCATCAACGCCGGCTTTGCGCTATTGTTCTTCTCGCAGAGCCTGGTCGACGCCACCGCACTGTCGCAAGCGCTGAAGACCCATGCGCCGACGCTGACCTATGCCGCCTGCTCGACTGCCGGCGAGATCACTCCGCAGGGCCTGGAGGAAGGCCACGTGCTGGCGCTTCTGCTTCCTTCCGCGTCATTCTCCGCGGTCAGCACCATGGTCGACAATCTCTCCTCGTCGGGCATGGACAGGATCACCGATGAAGTCGAGGCCTTGCGGCGCCTGCTGCGCGGACGCATCGGCGGTTACCATTCCAATAGCACCTTTGCGCTCTGCTTCATCGACGGCCTGTCCTTTGCCGAGGAAGCGGTGACATCGGCCATCCATTGGGGGCTGGACGACATCCCGCTGATCGGCGGTTCGGCGGGCGACGATTTGAAATTCGAAACCACCAGGCTGATCTCGAACGGCAAGGTGGCTTCCGACAGCGCCATCATCGTGCTGATATCAACCGAAATTCCCTTCCACGTCTTCAAGACCGACAATTTCGTTCCTACAGATGAGAAGCTGGTGGTGACGGCATCCGATCCCGACCACCGCACCGTGCGCGAATTCAACGCCACCAACGCGGCCGAGGAATATGCCGCGTCGGTCGGCATCGTCGCGCAGAACCTGACGCCGCTGAGCTTCGCCTCGCACCCGGTGGTGGTGAAGGTGGGCGGCGAATATTATTGCCGCTCGATCCAGAAGATGCATCCCGACGGCTCGCTGTCATTCTTCTGCGCCATCGACGACGGCGTCGTGTTGTCCATCGCCCAGCCCAAGGACATGGTGGAATCGACGCGCGCCGCCCTGCGCGACGTCGAGGAGCGGCTCGGCGGCATCGACATGGTGCTCGGTTTCGATTGCGTGCTGCGAAGGCTGGACGCCCGCAACCGCCAGGTGTTCCGCGACATCTCCGAACTCTATCGGGTCAACAACGTCATCGGCTTCGGCACCTATGGCGAACAGTACCGATCGATGCACCTCAACCAGACTTTCACCGGCATCGCGTTCGGCGAACGACAGGCGGCGGAGTAGCTCCATGCCGCTCAGGGATATTGACGACGTCGACAGGCTGAAGAAGATCAACGCCGCTCTGGTCAGCCGCGTCGAGCGCTCGATGGACCAGCAGGGCAACGCCTTCTCGCTGTTCCAGACCGCGATTTCACTGGAAAACCGGGTGCGCATCCGCACTGAGGAACTGCATTCGACGCTGCGCCGGCTGGAGCAGTCGAACATCGACCTCAGCGCCGCCAAGGAAAACGCCGAGTTGGCGAACCTGTCCAAGACGCGGTTCCTGGCCGCAGCCAGCCATGACGTGCTGCAGCCGCTGAACGCCGCCCACCTCTCGGTCTCGGCGCTGGCCGAAGTGCAGACCAGCGACGAGGGCAAGAAACTCGTCCGCCAGGTCGAGCGCTCGCTGGAGACGATGGAAGACCTGCTGCGCACGCTGCTCGACATTTCCAAGCTCGATGCCGGCGTGGTCGAGCCCGACATTGGCGACGTCAATCTGGAGACGCTGTTTTCCTCGCTACGCTCGGACTTCCTGCCGGTTGCCGAGATGAAGGGCCTGGCGCTGAAGTTCCGCCCGGTCAGCGCGGTGGTGCGTTCGGACCGCACGCTTTTGCGCCGCATCCTGCAAAACATCCTGTCCAATGCGCTGCGCTACACCCGCTCCGGCGGCGTGCTGGTCGGCACAAGGCACCGCGGCGACACCATCCGCATCGATGTCGCCGACACCGGCTGCGGCATTCCCGAAGATCAGCGCGAGGCGGTGTTCGAGGAATTCCATCGCGGCTCCGCCATTCCGGGCGATACCGGAATCTCCGGCGGCGGGCTGGGGCTCGGCCTTGCCATCGTGCGGCGCATGGCCGCCGCGCTCGGCCATCCCGTGACGTTCTCCTCGAAGCTCGGGCGCGGCACCATTTTCCATATCGATGTGCCGGTCGGCATCGGCGCCAGCGCCGATGCCATCGCCAGCCTTGCCGAGATGGAGCGGCCGCGCGGCTACGGCCTGTTCGGCACCAAGGTGCTTTTGGTCGAAAACGACGCCGATGTGCTGCAGGCCATGACCTTCCTGCTCGAGCGCTGGCAATGCCTGGTGCGCACCGCGACGTCGACCGAGGATGCACTCAGCCTGCTCGGCGACACCGACTGGGTGCCCGACATCGTCATTGCCGACCAACATCTCGACGACGGCGACCTCGGCACCGCCACCATCGCTGACGTCCGCGACTATCTCGGCCGCGCGGTGCCGGCCCTGATCGTCACCGCCGACAGCTCTGAAGCAGTGGTGAAAGCCGCCCGCGCCGCCGGCATCGAACTGATGCGCAAGCCGCTGAAACCAGCGCAGTTAAGGGCGCTGCTGGCGCATTTGTTGGCTTGAACTTCTCGGTTGAGCCTTTCGGTTACAACTGATTGCTGACTTCGATCAGATTGCCGTCAGGATCCCTGAAATAGACCGAGAAAATGGCACCAATTGCTCCCGAGCGTTCGCCCGGTCCAGCGACAATCTCTATGCGTTCCGCCGAAAGCTGTCTCACCACCTCTGTGATCGGCGTATCGGTGAGAACGCAGAAATTGCCGCTTCCGGGTACCGTGTCGCGCGCGATGTCGGCAAAGGCGCGGGCGTCCTGAAGGCTGATCTTGTTGGCGCCGAAATGTAACGACCATTTGCCAGGTCGCTCCTGGCGCGGCTCCATGCCAAGCACTCGTTCGTAGAAACAGCAAGTGCGCTCGACGTTATCCACCGCAAGAACGATATGATCGAGCGCCGTGATTTTCATAGGGTAAGCCTCTCTCGCGGACCCGCCTACCCCGCCGCCTCAAAACCCCGCCTGATCGCGAAACAGCTCCGCATTGTCCAGCTTCGATACCTCGATCACCGCTTGCGTGCGGCTATAGACGTTGAGCTTGCGCAGGATCTCCGAGACATGCGCCTTGACCGTGGTTTCGCCGACCTGCAGCTCGTAGGCGATCTGCTTGTTGAGCAGGCCCTGGCGAAGCATCTGCAGCACTCTGAGTTGCTGCGGCGTCAGTTTCGCCAGCCGCTGTACCATGTCGGCGCGGTCTGTGCTGTCAGCGTCGGGCGGCTGTCCCTCGTAGTTTTCCGGCACATAGATCGCGCCCTCCATCACCGAGCGGATGGCGGCGGCAAGATCGCTTTTGCGCGCCGATTTCGGGATGAAGCCGGCGGCGCCATAGGACAGCGCCTCGGAGATGATCTTCGGCTCCTCATAGCCCGAGACGACGACCACTGGCAGCCGCGGATGACGGGTCCTGAGCTGCAGCAGCCCGTCAAAGCCATGGACATCAGGCATGTTGAGATCGAGCAGCGCCAGATCGAACGGTTTTATCCCACCCAGAAGATCGAGCGCTTCAGCGATCGATCGTGCCTCCACCGTGTCGACTTCGGGATAGGCCATCTGAACGGCGCTGTGCAACGCCTCGCGAAACAGCGGATGGTCGTCGATGATCAGGAACCGGGCACGATCGTTGATTGCTGTCATGGGGCTCGTTTCAGTCCTCCCTGGGCACGATACTCCCGCTGGTATGGCCAGCTTATTGGCAAATAGTCTATCGCCATCTTAACCCCCGGAGGCGAAGCCGACTTCTTCCAGACGATCAAGGCCGAGCCGACGCTTTTGCGGACGCTCATGCTTGCCCGGCGGTTCAAATCGGTCAAATGTGCCGGAAGCTGAAGCAGAAAGACCTGGCATGACAGACTTCGTCCTCCCTTTGCCCGCAACCCCGTCGGTCGCCATTGCAGGCTCGGCGGCCCGCTTTGCGGTGCGCCGCATCTTCTGCGTCGGCCGCAACTACGCCGCGCATGCCCGCGAACTCGGCAATGACGAGCGCGACCCGCCCTTCTTCTTCACCAAGCCGGCCGATGCGGTGGTCGATTCAGGGATGACGATCCACTACCCGCCGCTGACAAAGAACCTGCATCACGAGATCGAGCTGGTCGCGGCGATCGGCAAGGCTGGCGTCCGCATCCCCCGCGCGCAAGCGCTCGACCATGTCTGGGGCTACGGCGTCGGCATTGACCTCACCCGCCGCGACCTTCAGGACGAGGCCAAGAAAGCGGCGCGGCCCTGGGACTGGTCTAAGGCGTTCGATCGTTCGGCGCCCTGTGGCCCTCTGATATCAGCCGCACAATCCGGCCACCCGAAAAAGGGCCGCATCTGGCTCGCCGTCGACGGCGCGGTGAAACAGGATGGCGACCTCGCCGAACTGATCTGGCCGATCGCCGATATCGTTTCGATCTGTAGCGAGTCGGTTGCACTACAACCGGGCGACCTGATCTTTACCGGCACGCCGGCCGGCGTCGGCGCCGTGGCAGTGGGCCAGACGATGACCGGCGGCGTCGACGGCATCGGCACCATCGAGATCACCATCGGCCAAGATCCCATCGGCAAGTCGTAATGCGATGAGCGACCTCGTCCTCCACAACTACTACCGCTCCTCCACCTCCTACCGCGTGCGCATCGCGTTGGAGATGAAGGGGCTGACCTACGACTACGTGCCGCATCATCTGCGCCATGGCGAGCACCTGGAGCCGGCCTACCGCGCGGTCAATCCGCAAGCGCTGGTGCCGGCGCTGATCCTGGGCGACGGCACGCTTTTGACCCAGTCGCTGGCGATCATCGAGTACCTCGACGAGACCAAGCCTGAACCGCCGCTGCTGCCCAGGGGCGCGCTCGGGCGGGCGCGCGTGAGAATGCTGGCGCAGATGATTGCCTGCGACATCCACCCGGTGAACAATCTGCGCGTGCTGACCTCGCTGCGCATGCTGTTTGGCGCCGGCGACCAGGATGTCGTCAACTGGTTCCGCCACTGGGTTAACGAGGGCTTTCAGCCGCTTGAAAAGATTCTGGCTTCATCGGCCGAGACCGGCACTTTCTGCCATGGCAACGCGCCCGGCCTCGCCGACATCTGCCTGGTCGCCCAGATCGCCAGCAACGCCCGCTTCGGCGTCGACCTGACGCCCTACCCCACCATATCGCACATCCACGCCGCTTGCATGGCGCTGCCGGCCTTTCAGAAGGCAGCGCCCGGGAATCAGATAGATGCGGAATAGCGGCGCAATGTTGCTGGTGCAGAGCATGAGGACCACCCGATGAAAGCCGTCGTCTTCGAGAAATTCGGCCAAGCGCCGACGATCCAGACCGTGCCCGATCCGAAGCCGGCCGCCGATGGCGTCGTCATCAAGGTCGAGGCGACCGGACTCTGCCGCAGCGACTGGCATGGCTGGATGGGCCATGACCCTGACGTCCAACTGCCGCATGTTCCCGGCCACGAACTGGCCGGCGTCGTCGTCGCCGCAGGCAAGCGGGTCACCCGCTGGAAGGCCGGCGAGCGCGTCACCGTGCCGTTCGCCGTCGGTTGCGGCCGCTGCTTCGAATGCAACTCAGGCAACCACCAGGTCTGCGAACACCAGACGCAGCCGGGTTTTACCGCCTGGGGATCGTTTGCCGAATATGTCGCCATCGAGCATGCCGACACCAATCTCGTGCGCCTGCCCGAGGAGATGGAATTCGCCACCGCCGCCAGCCTCGGCTGCCGCTTCGTCACCTCGTTTCGCGCCATTGTCGACCAGGGCCGGGTGACGCCGGGCGAATGGGTGGCCGTGCACGGCTGCGGCGGCGTCGGCCTGTCGGCGATCATGATCGCCAGCTCCATGGGCGCCAATGTCATTGCCATCGACTTGACCGACGAGAAACTGGAATTCGCCAAAAAGATCGGTGCCGTGGCAACCATCAACGCGGCGAATACGCCGAATGTGGTCAAGGCAGTCAAGCAGATCACCAATGGCGGCGCGCATATGTCGATGGATGCGCTCGGGCATCCCACGACATCGTTCAACTCGATCGCCAATCTGCGCCGGCGCGGTCGCCATGTGCAGGTCGGGCTGATGCTGGGCGAACATTCCCGCCCACAAGTGCCCATGGACAAGGTGATCGCCTTCGAGCTCGAAATCCTCGGCAGCCACGGCATGCAGGCCTACCGCTACCCCGCCATGATGGAGATGATCCGCACTGGCAAGCTGAAGCCGGAGCTACTCGTCGGCAAGAAGATCAGCCTCGACGAGGCGCCCGCCGCCTTGATGGCGATGGGTGGTTTTGAGGGGATCGGCATTGGGGTTGTGACGAAGTTCTAGGTGCGGAGTAGCCGTCCGCCGCGGATTTAGCGCGCGAACTTCTTCGCGCCGAACACGCACGCCACCACTCCGAGCGTGACCACCACCATCAGCGGGCTCACCTGTTCGTGCAGCAGGCTTGCCGCCAACGCCAGGCCGAAGAAGGGCTGCAGCAGCTGCAACTGCCCGACCGCCGCGATGCCGCCTTGCGCCAGACCGCGATACCAGAAGACGAAGCCGATCAGCATCGAGAACAGCGAGACATAGGCAAGACCGACCCAGGCGCCGGAACCTATGGTGGCGAACGATGGCGGCAGGGTCACGAGCGTCAGTACCAGCATGATCGGCAGCGAGATCGCCAGCGCCCAGCAGATTACCTGCCAGCCGCCGAGCCTCCGCGACAGCGCCGCCCCTTCGGCGTAGCCCAATCCGCAGACGATGATGGCGGCCAGCATCAGGCCGTCGCCGACCGGTGACGCCGTCACGCCTTGCGAAAGCGCAAAACCCGCGACCAGCCCGCTGCCGACGCAGGAAAACAGCCAGAAGGCCGGGCGCGGGCGCTCGCCGCCACGCAGCACGCCGAAGATCGCGGTGGCGAGCGGCAGCAGGCCGACGAAGATGATCGAATGGGCGGAGGTGACGTGCTTCAGCGCCAGCGCCGTTAGCAAGGGAAAGCCGACCACCACGCCAAGTGCGACGATCACCAGCGACATGAAATCGCTGCGCTCCGGCCGCTTCTGCCGGAACAGGACGAGCATCGCCAGGCCGAGCAGCCCGGCAATCGCCGCGCGGGCCGAGGTCAAAAAGGTCGGATCGAAATCCGCCACCGCCACACGCGTTGCCGGCAGCGAACCGCTGAAGATCAGCACGCCGACGAATCCATTCACCCAGCCGCTCGCAGTCTTATCCATTCCAGGCTCCAATTCTTGCGCCCCTCTATCGGGCCTGCGGGTATGGAACTGCCAGAGACAATGCGGTACAATTTTGCAAAACTGTAATGGCCGACTGAGCAATACAGATGACCGAACTCGCTCTTAAAACTAACCCTGCGGACGCCCTCGCTGCGACCACGTCCATCTCCCAAACGCTGGTCGAAACTGTCATGGCGACCATTCGCCAGCGTATTGCCGCGCGCAGCCTGACGCCGGGCGCGCGGTTGCCTTCGATCCGTGCCTTCGCCAAAGCCATGCAGGTGTCGAAATCGACCGTCGTCGAGGCCTATGAGCGGCTTGCCGCCGAAGGCGCGATCCGGTCCAGGCCGGGTTCGGGCTTCTATGCCGCCGGATCGCTGGCGCCGCTGTCGCTCGCCGAGATCGGCCCACGGCTCGACCGTGAGGTCGATCCGCTCTGGGTGTCGCGCCAGTCGCTGGAAGCCGGCGGCGAGATGCTCAAACCCGGTTGCGGCTGGATGCCGGCTTCGTGGATGCCGCAATCCGCCTTGCGCCGGGCGCTGCGCACGGTGGCGCGTGCCGACGATGTCGCGCTGGCCGATTACGGCACGCCGCTTGGCCTGCCGCCACTGCGGCAATTGCTGGCGCGGCGTATGGCAGGCCACGGCATCGAGGTCTCGCCCGAACAGATCATGCTGACGGAATCGGGCACGCAAGCCATCGATCTGCTCTGCCGCTTCCTGATCGAACCCGGCGATACCGTTCTGGTCGACGACCCCTGCTATTTCAATTTTCACGCGCTGCTGCGCGCTCACCGTGCCAAGGTCGTCAGCGTTCCCTACACGCCATCGGGGCCGGATATCGAGCTGTTCTCGCAAGCGCTGGCCGAGCACAGGCCGCGCCTCTACATCACCAATTCCGCCATCCACAACCCGACCGGCGCGATCCTGTCGCCGGTCACCGCACACCGGCTGCTGAAACTCGCCGATCAGTCGGACCTGACCATTATCGAGGACGACATCTTTGCCGATTTCGAGCACAGCCCAGCACCCCGGCTGGCGGCATTCGACGGCCTCAATCGCGTCGTCCACATCGGCAGCTTCTCCAAGACGCTATCGGCGTCGGTGCGCTGCGGCTTCATCGCCGCTCCCCACGACTGGATCGAGCAGCTCACAGATCTCAAGATCGCCACCACTTTCGGCGGCGGCCGGCTGGCCGCGGAACTGGTACTGGCGCTGCTCAGGGATGGCAGCTATCGCAAGCATATGGATCTGCTGCGCGCCAGGCTTGCGCGCGCCATGAGCGAGACCGGCACGCGCCTGAAAGCGATCGGCATCACGCCATGGATCGACCAGCCGGCGGGCCTGTTTTTGTGGAGCAGCCTTCCCGACGGCATCGATGCCGCCGAAGTCGCCCGCCGCGCTTTGGCCGACAACATCGTATTGGCGCCCGGCAACGCGTTCAGCCTGTCGGGAACCGCCAGCCGCTTCCTGCGCTTCAACGTCGCGCAGTGTCAGGACGAGCGCATTTTCAGGGTGCTTGAGACCGCGATGGCGCGGTGATCGATCAGCGAGAGGCCGCGCAGACCTCGCGAACGCAGTCGCGCAGCCAGCGTTGCGCCGAATCGGCGTCAATCCGTGGATGCCAGAGCATCGAGATGGTGACCTCGACGGTGGCGACCGGCAGCGGAAAGCTGACCATGCCGGCACGTGCGCCTTGGGTATGCCGTCCCGGCACGCTGGCGATCAGGTCCGACGCACGCGCCATGGCAAGGGCGGTCGAGAAACCGGCGACCATGCACACCACCGTCCGCTGCAGGCCGAGCAGAGCGAGGGCCTCGTCGATCGGTCCCCTTTCGCGGCCGCGCCTGGAAACACTGATGTGGCGGCCGGCTGCATAGCGTTCTGGTGTCATCGCACCTTCGCTCAACGGATGGCCGGCTCGCACCGCGCCGACGAACCGGTCGCGAAACAGCGCCTGTATGCGCACCTCCGGTCCGGTTTCGCCGGCTACCCCGATCTCCAGATCGATCGTCGCGTCGCGCAGCGAGGCGACATCCTTGTCGGCTTTGGGCGCAAAGCGCAGCCGCACGCCGGGCGCCTCGGCCTGGATGCGGGCGACAAGACGCGGTCCAAACTCCTCGACGAACCCTTCATTGGTGCGCAGCGTGAAGATCCGGTCCAGCTTCGCGAGATCGAGAAGCCTGGCAGGGCGCAGCAACGCCTCGGCATCCCCAACGACGCGGCCAGCCTGCCGCCGCAATTCCTCCGCGCGCGGCGTTGGAACCAGGCCGCGGCCGGCGCGAACCAGCAATGGATCGCCCGTCGCCTCGCGCAGCCGAGCCAGCGTTCGGCTCATCGCCGACGGGCTTAGCCTCAGCCGGCTGGCGGCGCGCGCCACGCTGCCTTCGGCCAAAAGGACGTCGAGCGCGAACAGCAGATTGAGATCGGGCGATGTCATCAGCGGATTGTAACACAAGACATGGCGTTTCACGCACGAATAAGATGCAAATGCTGCGCCTTCCGCCATGTCACTTCAGAAACTAGATCTCCGGCAGGGTCCGCTCTCGGATCGAAAAAGGAGATCGCCATGGCAATTGCCGAGCAGAACGCAAGCGAGCGCGTCTCCGCGCCGCAACAGATCAAGTCCTCTGTCTTGGCGCTGGCCAGTCTGTCGCTCGCCACGCTGCTGTCGTCGCTCGGCACCAGCATCGCCAGCGTCGGTCTGCCTTCCCTCATGCAGGCCTTCGGCGCGTCGTTCCAGTCGGTGCAATGGGTGGTTCTCGCCTATCTGCTCGCCATCACCGCCCTGATCGTCAGCGCCGGGCGACTGGCCGACATGTTCGGCAGCCGGCCGTTGCTGCTCGGCGGCATCGCGCTGTTCACGCTGGCCTCGGTTCTCTGCGGGCTTGCGCCGACCCTGTGGCTGCTGATCGCGGCGCGCGCCGTGCAAGGGCTTGGTGCGGCGCTGATGATGGCGCTGACGCTGGCCTTTGTCGCCGAGACCGTGGCCAAGGAGAGAACCGGCAGCGCCATGGGCTTGCTCGGCGCCATGTCGGCGATCGGCACCACGCTCGGCCCCTCGCTTGGCGGCCTTCTCATCGCCGGCTTCGGCTGGCGGGCGATCTTCCTTGTCAATGTTCCGCTGGGCGTCGCGGCCTTCGCGCTCGCCTGGTTGGCCCTGCCCGCCCGCGGCAAGGCTGCCGAAGCCGATCGAGGCAGGTTCGATGCGGTGGGCACCGCGCTGCTCGCTCTGACGCTCACCGCCTATGCGCTGGCGATGACGCTCGGCCGCGGCAATTTCGGCACCCTCAACATCGGCCTGCTGATCGCCGCCGGCATCGGCATCTTCCTGTTCGGCGTTGCGCAGACGAGAGCGAAGAATCCCTTGATCCGGCTTGCCGGCTTGTATGACATCAGGCTCACCGCCAGCCTCGCCATGAACCTCGTCGTCGCCACGGTGATGATGGCGACGCTGGTGGTTGCGCCGTTCTATCTGTCGCGCGGTCTTGGGCTCAATGCCGCGATGGTCGGGGTGGTGCTGTCGACAGGTCCGCTGGTCTCGGCGCTCTCGGCGCTCATCGCCGGCCGCCTCACGGATCGCTTCGGCGCGCACAGGATGATGGTCGCCGGACTGTCCAGCCTTGCCATCGGCACCTCATTGCTGTCGCTTGCTATGACAAAACTCGGCATTGCCAGCTATGTCCTGCCGATCATCTTCACCTGCTTCGGCTACGCGCTCTTCCAGACCTCCAACAATGCAGCCGTCATGAGCGGTGTCGCCGCCGGCGAGCGCGGCGTCGTGTCCGGCCTGCTCAATCTGTCGCGCAATCTCGGCCTGATCACCGGCGCATCGCTAATGGGCGCCATCTTTGCGGCCGCATCGACTGGAGGACCGGAAAGTCAGTTGACCTCAGCGGCAGCCGCCCAAGGCATGCAGATCACCTTTCAGACGGCGACGGCCCTGGCAGTGGCTGCTCTGTTGCTGGCGCTGCTCTCGGCCCGCGCCGCCGGCCGGCCGGCTTAGGCCCCAGCCCGCTTGCGGCGTTCGTAGAGCATGACCAGCGTTTCCGCGGTCAGCGCCGGCCTTTGCTCGCCCTCGATCTCGACCGTGTTGGCGGCCTTCATCAGGTATTGGCCCGGCCCCCTGTCCTCCACCGACAACAGCATGGAGCGCAGCCGGATGCGCGCCCCGACCCTGACCGGTGCCAGGAAACGCACCTTGTCGAAGCCGTAGTTGAAGGCGGCTTGCGTGTTTTCAGGCACGATGCCCATGTCGAGCGCCAGTGCGCCGATGATCGACAGCGTCAGATAGCCATGCGCGATCGTTGTGCGGAATGGGCTCTGCCGCTTCGCGCGCTCCGGATCGACATGAATCCACTGATGGTCGCCGGTGCATTCGGCAAACTGGTTGATGCGGTTCTGGTCGACGGTCGTCCATTCCGACACGCCGAGCTCCTGCCCGACCATCGCCCTTAGCTGCTCGAAGGTCGGCGGCGCTTTCGACCGTATTTCCGTCATTCCTGCTTTCCCGATGGCTCCAATGCCTCGGACCACGAACCGGCAGCCCCTGTCAATTCGCCTGTTGCGATTCTGTTCCGCCATTCTCGGCCAAATACCGCCCTTCGTCCACGGTCATGCGCGCAAGCGGCCTGTCAGAGCCGCGGCTGGCCGCCGTCGTCAGGCCGCCCCTGGCATCACTTCTTGTTTTCGTAGCCGGAGCGGATTTCCTCCATCGCTTCCTTGATGCGCTCGCGCAGGATTTCGACCGATTCGGTGCCGGATTTTTTAACCATCTCGGCCACTTCGCTGGCATTCTTCAGGGCGGCTTCGAAGGATTTCTTGGCGAACTCCGCCTGTTTCGACATCAGCTCCTGCGGGTTGCCCGGCACCTTGTAGCTTTGCGCCATGTCGCTGACTTCACGCAGCGTGTCCTGCAGCATCTCGCGCTGCCTGGACAAGAGCGAGGTCGCGCCGGCAGCCCCCGCCCGCACCGATTTTTCCAGCGCCTCGAGGTTCTTGCGGTGATGCGCAAGGACCGCCTCGACATTCGGCACCTTCAGGTCGCGGCCGAAGCGGCTGAACATGTCCAGGAACGAATCGGAATCGGGTTGTTTGGCCATTGCTCGTTTGCTCCCCAGTTTACTGCAAATGCGGAACCCTAGAGCAATTCCAGGAAAAGTGTGAAACAGTTTTCCGTCCGGAATTGCGTCAAAACAAAGAGTTAGAGCAGGTCGCAGTTTTCTGTGAAAACGGTGAACTGCTCTAATCCGGACAATAGCACTCGCGCGCCGCGTGTCCATTCGCCCGCGCAATGCAATTTGGCGGCGAATGCAGGTCAGCCGGCCCCACTTCAACCAGCAAGCAACAGCCGCTCGCCCACGTAGAGCGCGACGCCGGCAAGGCCGCCGATGATCATGCCGTTGAAGCGGATATATTGCAGGTCCCTGCCGATGTTCATCTCGATCAGCCTGGTCAGCTGGGCAAGGTCCCAGCGCTTGACCTGGTCGGCGATGAATGTCGACACGCCGCTCTTCTGGCTCTCCACGAACGAGCCTAGCGCCACGACAAAGCCCTGATTCATGTCGGCCCTGATCTGCGGATCGCCGGCAAGATGGCGGCCGACCTCGACGAACATGTTGGCGAGGTGTTCGCGAACGATCGAATTCTCTGCCTTGGCGTCCTGCTCGATGAACAGGCTGAGACTCTGCCACATGTCACCGGCCAGCGCCTTGACCTCAGGCCGCGCCAGAAAATCGCGCTTCAGTTTCTCGGCCCGCTTGGCGTATTGTTTCGAGGTCCTGAGCCGCTCGATGAAGCTATGCGCGAAACGGTCGAATTCGGCACGCATCGGGTGATCGGAATCGGCGCGCACCTCGTCGAGCAACGAACCGGCGGAAGCGACGATCTTCTTCAGGAGGTAGGCGTCGGCTCTGAACAGGTTGAAGAGCGACGGCAACTCCTCGCGGATTTTTTCTCGCATCGTCGCCAGCGCCTCTTCGTCGTTCAGGAACCGGCCGATCACCCGGGTGAATTCATCGAACAGTTTCTGGTGGCGGCGGTCGTCGGTCAGCGCCGACAGAAGTTCGGCGGCCAGCGGCGCCAGCGGCACCTTGTCTATCTGTTCCAGCATGCGGCTGGTGAGGAAGCCGCGCAGGCCGGATTGCTCGATCGCCGCAAGCGTCTGCGGCACCAGCCGCACGACGAAGCGCGACAGGCCGCGGGCGCGCTCGGTATCGGCCAGCCAGTCGGAGACGAGCGCCGCAAAATCGACCTCGGCAAGTTTTTCGCGCACAGGCTCCGGCGCCAGGAAATTGACCTCGATGAAGCGGCCGAGATTGTCGGCGATGCGGTTCTGGTTCTCCGGGATGATGGCGGTGTGCGGGATCGGCAGACCGAGGGGTCGCTTGAACAGCGCCACGACAGCATACCAGTCGGCCAAGCCGCCAATGGTCGCCGCCTCGGCGAAGGCCGCCACGAAGCCAAGCCACGGATAGGTGCCCTCGAACGATTTGGCGACGGCAAAGACCACGACGCAAAGCGCCAGCGCTGCCGTGGCAAGGAACTTTGTCCACCGCAGCGCGGAAAGCTTGGCGCCCGCTTCGGTATCGAAACCGCCGGGCGCCAGGGACGGGGCCGATTGAGACATGATGGGCCGCTCCTCGTCGATCTCAGGGGTATTTAGGGACTGTTTCGGCCCGCGACATGACCGGACGGCCGATTTCGCCTCGAGATATGCCGATTGCGCACACAAAGTTGACAAGAATATTCACCTATCATGCAATCCCAGTCTGGAATTGTTCCAAGGTATAGGCCATATTCCGAAGAGGCCAGTGTGGGCGAATCCGAAGCTCCGGGTGAGAAAGCCGCACCGGTACAATCTAAAATCTGGTGCAGTTCCAATGCGCCAGCAATTGGGTGAGGAATGAAATGCGGTTAACGCGCCAGACCAACTACGCCATGCGCATCCTGATGTATTGCGCGGCAAACACCGAACGGCTGAGCCGCATCCCGGAGATCGCGGCCGCTTATTCGGTGTCGGAGCTTTTCCTGTTCAAGATCCTGCAGCCGCTGGTCGAGCATGGTCTGGTCGAGACGGTGCGCGGCCGCAATGGTGGTGTCAGGCTTGGCCGTCCCGCCGCTGAGATCAACCTGTTCGACGTCGTGCGGGTGACCGAAGAGAGCTTCGCCATGGCCGAGTGCTTCGAGAACCACGCGGCCGAATGTCCGCTGGTCGACAGCTGTGCCCTCAACTCGGCGCTGCGTGAGGCGCTCAACGCCTTCTTTGCCGTACTCTCCCGTTACACGATTGCCGATATGGTGGCGGCGCGGCCAAACGTGCGCCATCTGCTCGGCATCGACATGCTGGTGCAGCGAGCTCCGGCCGCCTGAGCTTTCTAAGCCGCCGACTGCGGCAGCACGAACGGCACGTTTCCTGCCGGCAACACACCAACCCTGAGCCGGCAATCGAACACTTTTTCGATGAGATCGTCGCTCAACACCTCTTGCGGCGAACCGTCGGCGGCGAGCCGGCCGCGATGCATGACGAAGATCCGGTCCGCATACATGGCCGTCAGATTGAGGTCGTGCAGGATGGCGATCACGCCGCCGCCGCGCCGGGCGAAGTCGCGCGCGATGTTCATAATGATCAGCTGGTGCTTGATGTCGAGGCTGGAAACCGGCTCGTCGAGGAACAGATACCGCGGCTTGCCGTCCAGCACCGGCGCCCAGACCTGGCACAGCACGCGCGCCAGCTGAACGCGCTGCTGCTCGCCACCCGAAAGCTCCTGGTAGAAACGGCCGGCAAAACCGTCAAGGTCGACGCGCGCCAGAGCGCGCTCGGGCAGCCTGTCGTCTTCACCCGACAGCACGCCGGAACGGCCGCCGACAAGGCCGAGCCTGACCACTTCGTGCACGGTGAAGGGGAAGCACAGCGTCGTCGCCTGCGGCAGCACCGCGCGTGCAGTGGCCGCCTCCACCGGCTTCATATCAGCGAGGTTGCGGCCGTTAACGGCAATCGTTCCCGTAAACGTCAGATCGCCCGACAGTGCCTTAAGGAAAGTCGTCTTGCCCGAACCATTGGGTCCGACAATGGCGGCGATTTCGCCCGGCCGCGCGACAAAATCTACATTAGTGACAATGCGTTTGCCGCCGATCGCCACCGAGACATCGCGTGCTTCGATCATGCCCGCCTCACAGGTTTCAGATCTCACAGGTCGATCACGCCGCGCTTGCGCAGCAGGATCCAGAGGAAGAACGGCGCGCCGGCGATCGCCGTGACTATGCCGATCGGCAGTTCGGCCGGCGCCACGACGACGCGGGCGACGGCATCGGCGATGAGCAGCATCGAGGCGCCAAGCAGTGCGGACGCCGGCAGCAGATATCGATTGTCCGGACCGATCAGCAGCCGCAAGAGATGCGGCACGACGATGCCGACGAAGCCGATGCCGCCGCTGACCGCGACGGAAGCACCGACCGCCGCCGAAACGCCGACGATCGCGGTGTATTTCAGCCGCTGCACCGGGATGCCGAGATGGCCGGCCGTCGCCTCACCCAGCGCCAATGCGTTGAGGCCGCGGGCGAGAAACGGCATCGTCCCCAGCGCCAGCACGATGATCGGGCCGACGGAAGCGATCTTCGGCCAGGTCGCGCCGCCAAGCGAACCCAGTTGCCAGAAGGTCAGGTCGCGCAATTGCCGGTCGTCGGCCATGAAG
The DNA here is from genome assembly GCF_053848025.1 of Mesorhizobium sp. 128a. Taxonomy (NCBI): domain Bacteria; kingdom Pseudomonadati; phylum Pseudomonadota; class Alphaproteobacteria; order Hyphomicrobiales; family Phyllobacteriaceae; genus Mesorhizobium; species Mesorhizobium sp. 128a. The sequence continues at coordinate 145,981 of NZ_JBSPKY010000008.1, forward strand.
ATCAGGATGCCGGTCAGCGCCATGGCAAGGGCAGCGAGCGCAATGCCGGCAAGCAGCATGGTGGCGACCGAGGTCCGCCCCTGCCGCGTGGCGACGCGGTAGAGGACCAGCGTCACCACAAGGCCGCCGCAAAAGGCGGCGAGCGGCAAGGCCATGCTACCCAGCGCCAAAGTCAGCCGCGCCAGCCAGTTCGTACCGAGCACGATGACGGCGACGGCGCCAAGGCTCGATCCGGCCGAAACGCCGATCAGGCCGGGGTCGGCGAGCGGATTGCGGAACAGCCCTTGCATGACCGCACCGGAGACGGCCAGCGCCGCTCCGAGCAGCACGCCGAGCAGCACGCGCGGCATGCGGATGTCGTAGACGATCAGCCGGTCCCGAGCGCCGAGCGCGGCGTCGGCCGGCACAGTGCCGGTCAGCCAGTCACGGATGACGCCGACGGCCGACGCATCGGACGCGCCCGATGTCAGCGACAGGAACATGGAAAGGGCAAGCATCACGCACAGGAGCAAAATGACCAGGCGCGCGCGCCCTGAACGATCGCCCTCGGCCGCCACCTTGCCCGCCGCGCCGGCGATCGACTGGTCCACCATTCGCTCAGTCCGTGACCTGGCTGCCATAGAGCGAGACGGCGAGGTCATGGATGGCAGCGGCCGTGCGCGGCCCGAAGCCGAGGAGGTAACCGCCATCCATCAGGATCAGCTTGTGATCGGCGCCGGCCGGCGTCGAAGTGATCGACGGGATGGCGAACAGCTCGGCCTCCGCAATCGGCGGTCCGGCATTCTTCATCGCCAGGATCACGTCGGGCCTGGCGCTGACGATCGCCTCATCGGACATCGGCTTGTAGCCGGAAAAGCCTTCGACCGCGTTGACCGCGCCGGCGAGCTTGATGATGCCGTCGCCAGCGGTGTCGCTGCCGGCGGCGAGGATCTTGCCGCCCTGGATCGACAGCACGAACAGGACGCGCTTGCGCTCCTTGATCGACGCCGTCTGTTTTTCGGCCGCCTTCAGCTTGGCGTCGGTCTCGGCCGCCAGCTTCTCGGCCTTTGCGTCGACACCGAGCGCCTTGCCGACGATGCGGATCTTTTCCAGGATGGCGTCATGGCTGTAGTGCTCGGGCACGTCGATGAACGGCACGCTCGACTTTTTCAACACATCGACCGCTTCCCTCGGGCCGCTGCCATGCAGCGCCAGAATGCCCGACGGATTGACCGACAAAACGCCTTCCGGCGACAGCTCGCGCATATAGCCGACATCGGGCAATGCGACCGCCGCCGCCGGGTAGCGGCTGGTTGAATCGCGGGCGACCAGATGGCCCTCTTCGCCAAGCGCGTAGACGATCTCGGTGATCGAGCCGCCGATCGCCGCGATCCGCGACGTGTCGGCAAACACGGTAACGTTTTCGGTCGCCCGCGCCGGCGTCGCAAGCAACAGCGACAGACCCATGACCGCGGCAAGCGTCGGTTGCGACAGCCTCAACAATGACATCATGATTCTAGTCCTCAGGCGGCGGTCGGGCTTGGAATGCGCGGCAGGTTTTCGGCGAGGAACCGCCAGTCATCGCGCTCGCCCTCGCCTTCATGGCGCTTGCCGAAGAACTGGATGATCATCTTGCCGTCGGCGCCATAGGCTTCGAGTGAGGTGACGTGACCGTCCTTGGTCGGCTTGCGCACGGCCCAGACTTCCTGGATGTGATCCGTTCGCAAATGCAGATGGAAAGTCTCGTCCATGACGTTGATCCACGGCCCCATCGGCTTGATCGTCTTGACCGGGCCGGAATGGATCTGGATGCAACCGCGGTTTCCGACGAAGCACATGATCGGCATGCCGTCGGCTGCGGCATGATGGAACATGGCGCTGACGGCGTCATTGTCGAGCAGCCAGGCATAGTCCTGGCCGACCATGCGCACGGCCTGGCGACGGCTGAGCTTCAGCGCCTTCAGCATGCCGAAGAACTGATGCACGTCGGTCAGCCGGCTCCAGCGGTCGCGCAGATCGTCGATGTTTGCGGCAACCCCGGGTGTCTCGGCGTCGTCCTCGGCCAGGCCCACGACAGCAACCGTCGGCTCCTGGTTCGATGACTCGAGCGCCGCTACCAGTTTCTGGTAGGCATAGAGATTGGACGCCGGCCGCAGATGCACCTTGTGCACCGCATCGCCCGCCGCGTCGAAGAATTGCAGGCTGCGGCGGATGTCGCCGCCGTCGCGTTTCTCCACCGCAAAGCCATGCGCCCAGACTTTCGGAAAGATGCGCAGGTCGATGTGTTCGCCCAGCACCATGGCATTGTGCGTGCCGGGCACGACCTTGTCGTAGACGCCGATCTTCTCGTGCACCGCGCCTTCGTTGCGGGTCAGCGCCATCACTTCGCCGACCGCGTCGAGGCCGGTCAGCAGATCGTTGACGCGCGGCTCGACGCGCACGACGCCCTCGCCGCAATGCGCGGCGACCAGTTCGGCCTCGAAAATACCGAGCGCGGCGGCAAGGTCGCGCTCGCGTGTTTTCGGGTTGTCTGCCCGCGCTCGCCGGATTTCATGCGGAGCGGGTTTTACGCGCTGGTCCATACCTGTCTGCCCTGCTTTGTGTTGGCTTGTCTGGTTCGTTACTTGTTGAGGATGAGCTTACCCTGGCGGGTGATCTTCAGCCGATAGAGCGCGCCATGGTGCTCGATGCCGATCTCGTGCTCGCCCTGGAAGAGCGCGTTGGAGGACAGCGTCCGCACCGCCAGCGGCACCCGGTCGAAGCGGGTCGGCGTCTCCTCTGAACGGCGGACGCGGTAGCGGAAGTCGTTGGGATTGTGGGTGTTCATCTCGGTCTATCCCTTCCTGTGCCGGGCGTCTGGCTAGGCGTTGCAAAAATGCCGATTCATTTCTTGACTCGAATAATCAAGTTTACTAGTCAGTGCATTACCGGACTAAATGAGTCAACATTTAAGACGCCGGAAGCAATGAAAAATGCCAGCGAGCGCCAACGCCAGCCAGCATCGAACCTGGATTTTGGAGTTGGGGCATGGGGTTGGGAAATCGTGGACGACTGGGTCTGGCGCACGCCGATCCGGTGCATCGGCCTATGGCAAAGGCAAGGGCGGCCTTGCTTGCGGGGGCAGCGGCGATCGCGCTGCTGACACCGCCGGCCAGCGCGCAACAAGCCGCTCAGCCGGCAGCTGATCAGACCAAGAAAACCGAGGAAACCCAACCCGCCCCTGCCGGTGTGACGCTGCTCGACAAGATCCTCGTCATCAGCCGGACAGGCGAGACGGCGATCGAATCGCTGGCATCGGCCAGCCATGTCGACCAGGAACAGCTGGACCGCCGCATGGCGACGACACCGAACGAAATGCTGCTCGGCGTGCCCGGCGTCGCCGTGCAGGCCGATGCGCGACGCGTCAGCTCCAGCATCAACATTCGCGGCCTGCAGGATTTCGGCCGCGTCGCGGTGATCGTCGACGGCGCAAGGCAGAATTTCCAGCGCTCCGACCACGGCACGCAATCGACCTTCTATGTCGACCCCGAGCTCATCAAATCCGTCGACGTGATCCGCGGACCGACCGCCAACACCTATGGCTCAGGCGCCATCGGCGGCGTCGTCTTCTTCGACACCAAGGATGCCGAGGACTTCCTCAGGCCGGGCGAGACCTGGGGCGCATCGGCGACCGGGCGCTATGAAAGCAATGGCAAGGGCGGGACCACCAGCGCCAGCGGCGCCTACAAATTCAACGACAACTGGGATGTGCTGGGCAACATCGTCTACCGCGACTACGACGACTACAAGAACGGCAGCGGCGACACCGTCGCCGGCACCGGCTTCGACGTGCTGAGCGGCCTGCTCAAGACCACCATTCGCCCCAGCGAAAACAGCGAATTGAAGCTCGGCTGGATCGGCTCGAGCGATGGCTGGACGGAAACGAGCGGCGGCGTGCCGGCAAACGATGTCGACCTCAAGTCGAACACCTTTACCGCCCGCTACAACATCACCGACGACGCCAAGAGCTGGCTCGACCTCCACATCAATGCCTCCTACAACAAGACCAATCTCGACCTGACGACGCTTGTGCCGCAAAACCGGTTCGATCAGGTCACCGGTCTTCCCGTCGTGCTGCCGGTAGGCTCCACGTCGACCTTCGATGTCGGCACCACCGGGATCGACATCTGGAACACGTCGCGCTTCGAGACCGCCGGCATCGCGCACGAGTTGACCTATGGCGGCGACTGGGTCGGCGACGACGTCGAGACCGGCGGCACATCGGGCGGCGACAGTTTTTACACGCCGTCGGGGAAGCGCAACGTGTCAGGCGCGTACATCCAGGACAAGCTGAGCTGGGGCTGGCTCGAAGTCATCACCGGCCTGCGCTACGACAATTACAGACTGAAGGATTCGGACAACGAAACCTCGGGCGACCGGCTGTCGCCGCGCATCACCGTCGGCGTCTCGCCCTTCGAAAGCGCCAGCCTTGCCGGCCTGCAGTTCTATGGCACCTACGCGGAAGGCTACCGCTCGCCGTCACTGACCGAAACGCTGATCAGCGGCAACCATCCGGCCGGCGTCACCTTCCCGTTCCTGCCCAACCCGAACCTGCGGCCTGAAACCGGCAAGACCACCGAATTCGGCGTCAACTACAAACAGAACGACATAATCGAGGCCGGGGACGCGTTTCGGCTGAAGGCCGCCTACTTCCACAACGATGTCGACGACTACATCGAGGGCGTGACGCTGTCGCCGTTCGACCCAACCAGCGGCTGCCCGTTCGGCCCCGGCATCCCGATCTGCTTCCAGTACCAGAACTTCGCCCAGGCCAAGATCAACGGCTTCGAACTGGAAAGCGTCTATGACGCCGCCTGGGGTTATGCCGGGCTGTCGGCCTCGATCATCAACGGCCACACCATCTCTTACGAAGGCGAGCGGGCCGACCTTGCCGCCATCCCGTCCTCGCAGGTGACGGCGCAGCTCGGCTTCCGCTTCCTTCAGGACAAGCTGACCGTTGGCGGCGAGGTGCAATACAACGGCAAGCCCAAGGGCAACCTCGTGGCCAAGGACTATACGCTGGTCAACGCCTTCGCCAGTTACCAGGCGACCGACAATTTGAAGGTCGATTTCCGCGCCGACAATCTGTTCGATGTCAAATACACCAACCCGCTGAACGGCGGCACAACTGCTGTGATCTACGAGCCCGGCATCACACTGAAGCTGGCGGCAACCATGCGCTTTGGAGGCTGACGTCAATGACAGGCTTGACGATATCGCTTCGTCTCCTGACCTCGACGCTGGCGATGTCGCACGGTTCGGCGCCGGCGTGGGCTCAGTCCGCGCCGGCGCCGCAACTCAGCCTCGAGCTCAATGCCGCGCAGCCATCCGACAAGGGCTGCCGGCTGACCTTCGTCGTCAACAATGCGCTTGGCGCCGATCTGTCCAAGGCGGCCTTCGAGATCGCGCTGTTCAACGATGCCGGCCTCGTCGATCGGCTGAGCGTGCTCGACTTCAAGGACCTGCCGGTCGGCAAGACCAAGGTGACCCGTTTCGACCTTGCCGGCACCGACTGCACCAAACTCAGCCGCGTGCTGATCAACAGCGCCACCGAATGCACCGGCGCCGGCGTCGAGCCGGGCGCCTGCATGCGCGGGCTGAAGACTGCCAAGACCGGCATCGCATTCGGCGTCTGAGGTGGGACTGCATCCCGCCTTCGAGCACGATAACGCGGAGTGGCCCATCTCCGGTCCATCGCCGTGGCCCGCAACCGATCTTGATTTGACAATCCCACCCGCTCGCTGCAGGTCTCGCCGCAAACCATGCAGGACATCAGCCCCCTCCCCGACGCCGGCAACGAACTGGCGATTGCGCCGGCCGAGCCGCCTGCGCAGTCGCGGTCACAGCCGTCGGCCGCGGACCGCAAGTGGACGATGGCGATCATCGCCTCCTGCCTGCTCCATGCCGCTGCCGCGGCGGGGTTTTTGATCGCGCCCACGGGGACATTCGATTCCAGCAACGCGATACAGTCCGAGGGCACCGATCAATCGGGCGCTGATGTCGTCGGCAGCGATTTGGACGGCCAGGCGCCCGGCGCGGTGGATGTCACCTTGGTGTCGGACCCGCGACCGTCCGAACCCAAGGCCGTTCCACCCGCGCCGCCGGCCGAGGCACCACAACCGGTAGAGCAGCCCGAGGCGCCACCGGAAGCCGTCAAACAAGCAATCGACAGTCCCGACATGTTGACCGCTGCCACCCCCCGCCAGGACGACCAGAGTGTCACCAGAAGCAGCGAGCCGCCGGCAGCGCCCACTGCGCAGACGCAAAGCACCGAGGCTCCTCCTGCAGACGCACCTCCCGCAGAAACCCCTGTTGCCAAGCCACCAGTCCCGACTGCAAGACCAAGCGCCTCAGCTGGAGTCGGAGGAACAAGCAACACCAACGATTCGCGCGGCGCGGCAGACGGCGAGGAACGCGACGCATCGGTGGTTGCCAGCAAGGGCAAAAAGCAGGCTGCGGCCGGCAATGCGATGGAATCCCGCTACAGCGGGGAAATTCAAAAGAAACTCGCCAAGGCTAACCGCCGCGTTTCCAAAGCGGTGCAAGCAAAGGCTCAAAACAATGCCAGGGTCGTTTTCGTCGTCATGGCCGATGGCAGCGTCGGCGACGTACAGCTTGCCGAAAGTTCAGGGTCTGCCGAGCTTGACGAATTCGCTTTGAAGCTGGTGCGCCAGCAAGCTCCATTCCCGCCCATTCCAACGGAAACCGGCAGGTCGAGTTGGGTGTTCAGGGCGCGGATCGGTCCATTTTAAGAAAACCTCCACCGCCGCACCGTAGCGGCTCATCAAACACAACTCATCGGTATCGAAAGGAAGCCAATGTACATCGCCATGAACCGCTTCAAGGTCCAGAACGGCTCGGAGACCGCCTTCGAGGATGTCTGGAAGAACCGCGATTCCAGCCTCTCGGAGATGAAAGGCTTCAGGGAATTCCACTTGCTGCGCGGCTCGGTCAATGAGACTGAGGGTTACACCCTGTTTGCCTCGCACACGGTTTGGGCAAGCCACGAGGATTTCGTCGCCTGGACCAAATCCGAGAATTTTCGCGCCGCCCACCGCAACACCGGCACCTCGAAGGTGCACTATCTCGGCCATCCGCAGTTCGAAGGCTTTTCGGTGGTCGAGGGCGCTTGAGATATTTTGGCCTAGGGGGCAGCTGCATTCAGAGCTGCCCACTGTCAGGCCCGACCAAGCAATCGCCGCAAAGAGCGGGTGACGCGCTTGCGCAGCCATCGCAACCGGCTTCTGCGATCCAGAAAAGGCCTCACGCGCGGATCATCTCCCAGGCGGCCGAACCGCCTGATGTGCTGCGCCAGGAATCCAGGCACGAAATCGCGGCCATTGACGGCGCCGAGCCGCTCCGCATTGGCGAGCACATAGTCGAGAACATCCGTACCCAGCGCGATCTCATGCGTGCGATAGGCCGCCGATTGCTGCACGTGGCCCCCGGCATAGGAGACGCCGGCGGACGCGTTGGCGCCGTGCAGACGATAGAGGCCGAGACCTTCCGACAAGAGCAGGCTGCCGGCCGACAGATGTGCGCATGTTGCAGCCAGATAGTCGGTCCCTATCCTGGTCTTGAAGGGGAACGCCAGAACCGGTTCCAGTGCGCCACGTCTGAAAACCATCGATGATGTCGGCGCCCACATCCACCCATAGACCCCTGGCCCAAAATAGGTGACCGGATGATCCGATGCATAGGCGAGATCGGGCGCTATCTCGCCAAGCTGCCTGCCGGCCGGAATGACGGTCCCGAGGCCATCCGGCTCGGGACGCGGCTTGCGCAACAGGGCATAGGTGCCGCCCAGCAATATTCGGTCGCCATCGACCAGGAACACGTCCGAACTGGACAGCGCCGCAGAGCGCACTGCATTGAGATGGGCCGAAATATGCGCCAGGAGAAAATTCGGCAGCCAGACATCGTCGGCGTCAAGAAAGGTCACAAACGGCGCGTCACCAGCGGCAAAGCCGTCGCGGAAGGCCGCCAGTTGGCCGCCGTTTTGCGGCCGCATCAGGAGACGCAGGCGCGGATCGCCGATTGACTGGAGAAGCTGACGGACATGCTCGGCCGAGCCGTCGGTCGAGGCATCGTCGACGATGACGCATTCCCAATTCCGGTAGGTCTGCGTCAACACCGAACGGATCGCCTGTTCGACATAGGGCCGGTAATTGTAGCAGGTGATGACCACGGCCACGCGCGGCAGCTCAAACGGTGGGCGCTTCTCTTCCATCTGTTCGGCTTGGCCCACTCGAGTTGCTGTCTATATCAGCGCATATACTTGCAACCAGACGCAGGCAAGCGAGCCGCGAAAAGTCCCCTACGCCGCGGCCAGCAGGCTGGCGTTGCCGCCGGCAGCGGTGGTGTCGACGCAGACCGCGCGTTCATGCGCATAGGCCGCCGGATTGAGCACTTCGCTGACCAGCGGCACGATCGGACCGCTCCGGTTGGCGATCACCTTGCGCACGATGCGGGCTGCCTCGGGCTTGCCCGAGAAGGCGACGACATCGACGCGCAGCGAACGTGCCTCGACCGGATCGGGCCGGCCATCGATAGCAGCCAGCGGCAGCCCCTTGCCGGTCAGCGCCGACAGTGCAGCCGGCGCGCCTGGCGCGACCGCCAGCACCGCGTTCCCTGCGGCCAGCGCCTGGATCGCCTGGGCAAGCAGCGTGTCAGCGTCAGGTCCGAGACACAGCACCCGGCCGCGCGGCGACAGCGACAGCGTGTTGGCCTCGCCGGTCGGTCCGGGCAGATCGACCTGGCCGAAATCGATGCCGGCGGCAGCGCCGATCGCTGCCGCACCCTTGCCGCGCAGATGCTTTCTCAGAATGGCGATGCGGTCCGGCCGCGTCGACCAGCCGCCAAGCGTCGGATCGGGCAGATTGTCGGCGAGTTCGGTCGCCGTCACCTTGCGGCCCTCGGCAATCTCGGTGCCGGCCTCCGGACCCTTGCGGAACCGCCGGAGATAGTGCGGCCCGCCGGCCTTCGGGCCGGTGCCCGAAAGCCCCTCGCCGCCGAATGGCTGTGAACCGACGACGGCGCCGATCTGGTTGCGGTTGACATAGATGTTGCCGGCATGAATGCCGTCGACGAAATGCTGGACGCGGCCCTCGATGCGGGTGTGCAGACCGAAGGTCAGGCCATAGCCCTTGCGGTTGATGGCGGCGATGACGGCATCGATCCCGTCGGCGTCGAAGCTGGCGACATGCAGCACCGGGCCGAACACTTCGCGCTCCATCTCCTCGATGCCTTTGACGCGGAACACATGCGGCGCGACGAAGCGGCCATCTTTCGGCGCTTCGAGCTTGGCGATCAGCCGGCCCTGCAGGCCCATCGTGGTGCAATAGTCGCGGATCGAAGCCTGTGCCTCGTCGTCGATGACCGGTCCGACGTCGGTCGATATCTGCCAGGGATCGCCGATGGTGAGCGCCTCCATGGCGCCCTTCAGCATCTCCAGCATCTTCTTCTCGACATCCTTCTGCACATAGAGCACGCGCAGCGCCGAGCAGCGCTGGCCGGCACTCTGGAAGGCCGACGCCAGTATGTCGCGCACCGCCTGTTCGGGCAGCGCGGTGGAATCGACGATCATGGCATTGAGACCGCCGGTCTCTGCAATCAGCATGGCGTCGGGCGCGGCTGTCTCGGCCAGTTGCTTCTCGATCAGCTTGGCGACCTCGGTCGAGCCGGTGAAGCAGACGCCGGCGATGCGCGGATCCGCAGTCAGCGGTCCGCCGACCGACGGGCCATCGCCGGGCAGAAGCTGGATGACATCCTCCGGCACGCCGGCTTCGCGCAAGAGTTCGACGGCGCGGAAGGCGATCAGTGGCGTTTGTTCGGCTGGCTTGGCGATAACCGAATTGCCGGTAACCAGCGCTGCCGCGATCTGGCCGGTGAAGATGGCGAGCGGGAAATTCCACGGCGAGATGCAGACGATCGCCCCGCGTGCTTGCGTGCCCGCTTGGTTGTCCGCCGCCTCGGCAGCGTAATAGCGCAGAAAGTCGACGGCTTCGCGCACTTCGGCGACGCCGTCGGCCAGCGACTTGCCGGCTTCCCTGGTGGCAAGCGCGAAGAACTCGATGGCGTTGGCCTCATAGAGATCGGCGGCGCGGTTGAGGATGGCGGCGCGCTCGGCGACGGGGCGCTTTGCCCAGGCCGGCTGCGCTTCCACCGCAAAGCGTACAGCCGTCGCAACCTGCTTGGCCGCCGCTTCGCTGACCGTGCCGACGACTTCGGCAGGCTTCGCCGGATTGACCACCGGGCGCTGCTTGCCGTAGCCGGCCGCACGCGTGATCGGCTTGGCATGCCAGCGCTCAGGCCCGGCGAAGGCCGCCTTGGCCTTGTCGATCGCCGCCAGCGTCACCGGATCGGTGATGTCGAACCCCTTCGAGTTGCGCCGCCCGGCGCCGAAGATCGTCGCGGGGCGAGCGATTGCCGGATTGGCGGCAGGCCCCTGGCTCTGCACGGTCTCGAGCGGATCACGCGCTATATCCTCCGGCTCGACATCCTCGTCGGTCAGCTGGTGGACGAAGGAGGAGTTGGCGCCATTCTCCAGCAGGCGGCGGACCAGATAGGCCAAAAGATCGGAATGCGCGCCGACCGGCGCATAGATGCGGCAGCGCGTGCCTTCGGCCTGGAGCACCGTCTCATGCAGCGCCTCGCCCATGCCGTGCAGACGCTGGAACTCGAAGGCGTCGCGGTTGTCGGCCATCGACAGGATGGCGGCAACGGTGTGGGCGTTATGGGTGGCGAATTGCGGATAGATGCGGTCGGTCATGCCAAGCAGTTTTTTGGCGCAGGCGATGTAGGAAACATCGGTGTTGGCCTTGCGGGTGAAGACGGGGTAGCCCGAAAGCCCGAGCGTCTGCGCCCGCTTGATCTCGGTGTCCCAATAGGCGCCCTTGACCAGCCGCACCATGATATTGCGGTTGTACTTTTTCGCCAGCGCATAGAGCCAGTCGATGGTGAAGGCCGCGCGTGGCCCGTACGCTTGCACCACCACACCAAACCCGTTCCAGCCGGCGAGCTCCGGCTCGGACAACACCTTCTCGATGACATCCAGCGACAGGTCGAGCCGGTCGGCCTCCTCGGCGTCGATGTTGAGGCCCATGCGCGAATGCCGCGCGGCCAGCGCCAGCGACAGCAGCCGCTCGGCCATCACCGGCAGCATCTTTTCCTTCTGCGCCTCTTCGTAGCGCGGATGCAGCGCCGACAGCTTGACCGAGATGCCGTGGTTCTGCCTGATATCGGGACCGTTCGAACCTGAATCGAGCGAGGAAATCGCGTCGGCATAGGCCTTGAGGTAGCGCAGCGCATCGGCCTCGGTGCGGGCTGCCTCGCCCAGCATGTCGAAGGAATAGAGATAACCTTTCTGGATCATCGCCTTGCCGCGCTTGACGGCTTCCGCAATGGAGCGGCCGAGCACGAACTGCTCGCCCATTTCGCGCATGGCGGCGGCCACCGCCTTGCGGATGACCGGTTCGCCCAGCCGGCGCACCATCGCGCGCAGCGTGCCTTCAATGCCGCCCTCGCCCTCGTCGAGCACGCGGCCGGTCAGCATCAGCGCCCAGGTCGAGGCATTGACGAAGATCGAGCTCGAACCACCTGAATGGGCCGACCAGTCATGCGGTGCAATCTTGTCGGCGATGAGATCGTCCATGGTCTCGGTGTCGGGCACGCGCAGCAGCGCCTCGGCCAGACACATCAGCGCCACGCCTTCCTTGGTGGAGAGACCGTAGGCCGAGAGAAACACCTCCATCAGCCTGGGATCGGACGAGCCGCGCACCGCCCGCACGAGATCGGCGGCGCGGGCCGAGATCGCTTTGCGGTCATCGGCGGAAAGTTCTGTTGCCGCAGCTAGACGCTTCACAGCCGCGTCTTCGTCGGGCAGGTAGTTGGCGCGGATCTGCTGGCGGGTGGTATCGAGCGGCATTGCGGTCCCTGCGGAGCGAACATCTGGGGCGGGCCGGCATTCGCCGGACCGAATGGCGCAAGCTAGCACAGAGCCGTATTTTCAGCCGGTCCAAAGAAGTCGACATGACAGGCTGACCGATCTATCATTGTGATCGAATTGTCATCAAATGGACTATGATATCCGTGACAGAAGACCAATTGGACCGCATCGACAAAAACATCCTGTCGTCTCTGGCGCGCGACGGACGGTTGTCCATGTCGGAACTGGCCGGCAAGGTCGGCCTGTCGAAAACGCCGGTGCAGGCGCGGGTGAAGCGCCTGGAGAAGGACGGCTATATCAGGGGCTACCAGGCGATCATCGACCGCGAGCGCATGGGCGAGGGCCATGTCGCCTTCGTCCAGGTCAAATTATCCGACACCCGCTCCGCCGCGCTCGACGCTTTCAACCGCGCGGTGCAGGCGGTGCCGGAGATCGAGCAGTGCCACATGATGGCATCGAGCTTCGACTATCTCCTGAAGGTCCGCACCACCGACATCGCCGCCTATCGCCGCGTTCTCGGCGAGCGCATCTCGGCCCTGCCCCACGTCGCCCAGACCTCGACCTTCGTGGCGATGGAAACGGTGAAGGACCGCTGACTCCTTACTCCGACAGCGTCTTCAAAAACGCCACCAAGGCCGCGCGTTCGCGATCCGACAGCTGCAGCGGGTGAACTTCGGAGGTGCCCTCGACGCTCGCCTTCGCCTTGGCATAGTGCGCCACCACCTCCTGCAGCGAGGAGAACTGGCCGGCATGCATATAGGGCGGCCGCGTCGCGGCTCCCCTGAGCGACGGCGTCTTGTAGGCCCGCATCAGTTCCGGACCGGCCTTGACCATGAAGCGCAGCTCACCGCAGGCGCCGGCGTCGCCATCGCGGAAGGCGCCGAAGCAGTTGAACGGATCGGCCTGAACTTGAGCCACTGCATCGAAACGGCCGCGATCCAACGGCAGGTCCTTGACGGGCGGCACGCCGGTGTTGTGGAAACTGTTGTCGGTAAAGCGCGGGCCGTTATGGCACGTCACGCAATTGGCCTTGCCGATGAACAATTTCAGCCCAAGGATTTCCTCGGGCGAAAAGGCATCATCGTCTGTCGGCTTGGCGCCTGACGCGAGGTCGATGGCAAAGCGGTCGAAGTGCGTCTCTCCCGGCTCGATCGACCGTTCGAAGGCCGCGATTGCCTTGCCGATGTTGGAAAAGACGCGATTGACGTCGTCCATCTGGGCGGCAGTCATCGCCTTCCACGCCGCTTGCTCGGCTTCATTGCCAAGGGGGCTGGCGTTGGCCGGCACAGCGGAAAGATCAGGCAGTGGCCCGAAGATGCGCTCGTAGCGGGCGCCGAAGCGCTTCTTGATGTAGTGGGCGAAGGCCGCCCTGTTACCGGCCTGTTCGAGCGGGTTTTCCAGCGGCGTCAGCGCCTGCGCCCACAGGCTGTCGCGCCTTCCGTCCCAGAAGAACCACGGATTGCGCGCCACGCCGGCCAGCGGCATCGAGCGCCGGTTGGTGCGGCCGACACCGACAGCCTGCGGCAGGTCGTCCTGGAACTGCCGGTCGATCTTGTGGCAGGTCGAGCAGGACACGTTGCCGTCATGGCTCATGCCCTGGTCGAAGAACAGGGTGGAGCCCAAAGCCGCCGCGGCCGGCACGTCGGCGAAGCGGTTGGTGGTATCGGGCTTGAGTGCCGGCAAGGCGTTCAGCGCCAGCGAAGCGATGGTCTTCTTCTCGGCGTCGGAAAAATCCGGCTTGCCACAACCGGCAACCAGCAAAGCCGCCGCCAGTGCCAGAAGACGCAACGTGCAGTTCATAGGCAGCTCACAGCACCACGTTGAAGACGACCGTATCCGAGCCGGCGCCGGACGAGATGGCAAACCGAAATTGCCACCAGCCACTCATGGTGAATTTCAGCCCCTCGATGCGGTAACGGCCCTCGCCCAGATAGTCGGTTACCTGCGGGCTGGTCGGCAGGCCGTGACTGTGTTGCGGCATGCCGCCCGAGATGGCAATCGCGGCCCGCTCCACCGAAGCCCCTGTCTTTGTCTTCAACGTCAGCAACCAGGATTCCAGTTCGCCCTGGCGCACCACGCCCCGTTCGGGCACGAAGCTTGCCACATACAGCCCATTGTCCGTCTTCTTCGTGCGCGAAATATCCGGACCCGGCGCCGACTGCGGCGCGGTCAGATAGACGATCGCCAGTATGCCAGCCAGCAAGCCGGCCAGACCAAGGCCCGCAAGAAGATAACGCCATATCGATGCCAAACCGGTTCCTCTTCCAACCATAACGTCTCGGGAAGCAATTCGCGTCCCGCCGCTTCTGTGGGAAAACGCTTCTGGCGCAAAAATCCGCCACCGCCAAGCATGGCGCTGCCGGCCGCAAAAAGCTACAGGACCGAAACCAAACCCGAGGGAGAGTTATGGCAGCAGACGGCGTCGCTTCGATCGGTGAGTGCATGCTCGAATTGTCCGGCCAGGTCGGGCCGAACTGGCGCATGGGCTTTGCCGGCGACACGTTCAACACACTGTGGGCACTGCATGCGCTGAGCGGCGAGCGGCCCGCCACTTACGTCTCTGCCTTCGGCGACGATCCTTTCTCGCAGGGCCAGATCTCGTTCTTCGCCGAAAACGGCATCGGCATCGGCGCCAGCTTGGTCATCCCAGGCGCGCGGCCCGGCCTTTACGCCATCACCTTGACCGGCGCCGAACGCGCCTTCACTTATTGGCGCAGCGACGCGGCGGCCAGGCGGCTTGCCTCGGACCCGGCCGCCCTGGCAAAAAGCCTTGAAAACCAGGCGCTTGTGTATTTCTCCGGAATCACTTTGGCAATTCTGGATGCCACCGGGCGCAAGACGTTGCTGGCAGAAGTGGCCAAGGCGCGCTCTGCCGGTTCACTCATCGCCTTCGACCCCAACTACCGGCCGCGCCTGTGGCAGAGCCGCGAGGAGGCGCAAGCCGCGATTCTCGACGCACTTGCCGTCACCGACATCGCTTTGCCGACCTTCCCCGACGAGCAGATGCTGTTCGGCGATACGGCACCCCAGGTGACCGCCGAGCGGATGGGAAAACTGGTCGGCGAAGTCGTCGTCAAGAATGGCGAGGAGCCGGCACTGATCGCCACCGGGGGAACCCTGCAGCCGATTCCGGCCCAGCATGTCGCCACCCCCGTCGACACCACCGGCGCCGGCGATTCCTTCAATGGCGGCTATCTCGCCGCCCGGCTTGCCGGCCATGCGCCGGCGGACGCCGTGCAGCGGGCGCATCGCGTTGCCGCCGCCGTCGTGCAGGTGCGCGGCGCGTTGGCACCGTTCGAGGTTCTAAGAACCGCTTTCGAGGGCTAAGACCTCAAGGCAAGCTGAACCGGTATTCCGTCACCTGATGATAGATCTGGCCGGGCCACAGCGTAGCCTGCGGGAAATAGGGTCGGTTCGGCGCATCGGGCCAGGCCTGTGCCTCGAGGCAAAAGCCGGAAAACGCCTTGTAGCGCCGCCCATCCAGGCCGCCCGACGTCGGCGTGACATACTGGCCGGTGTAAAGCTGCAGGCCAGGCTCGGTGGTCCAGACTTCCATCTCGACGCCTGAATTTGCGCCTTGCGCCCATGCCACCTGGTGAAGCGGGCCACGGCTGGACGCAAGGCAGAAATTGACGTCGTAGGCAAGCTGCTCGCCTTCCGTTTCCATGCGCAGCGGCCGCGCCTGGCGGAAGTCGAAGGGGGTGCCGTCGACAGGCTTGACCACGCCGGTCGGGATCATCTCGGCATCGACCGGCGTATAGGCGCCGGCATTCAGCATCAGCCGGTGATCGAGAATGTCAGTGGTGCCGCCATCGTCGAGATTGAAATAGGAATGCTGCGCCAGATTGCACAGCGTCGGCTCCTCGCAGGTGGCGGTCAGTTCCATCGAGAGCGTGCCGGGGATCTTCAGCCGGTAGGTGCAGGTGACATCGAGCGCGCCGGGGAAGCCCATTGTGCCGTCGGGATCGTGCAGGGTCAGCGTGACAAAATCCCTGCCGTGCAGAGAAACCGTCCATGGCCGGTGGAAATAGCCCTGCGAACCGCCATGCAGCGTGTGCTTGCCCAGGAAATTGGGTTCCGTCTGGTAGCGCTGGCCGGCGATGGTGAAGCGGCCGTCGCGGATGCGGTTGGCATAGCGGCCAACGACCGCGCCGAAGAAGGCCCGGTCGGTCTCATACGGCTCGAAGCGGTCATAGCCCAGCACCAGCGGCGCGTCATGGCCGGCAAGCCGCAGATCCTGGATAATCGCGCCGAGCCCGATAATGTTGGCGCTGATGCCGCCGCCACGGATGGTGAAACGGCGCACCGGTTCGCCCGCCTGCGTCGTACCGAAGACCTCGCCGTCCTTCATTGCTCTTCCCAGATGCTGTTTCGTCGATCTACGGACTTAGAGCAATTCCGGGAAAAGTGCGAAGTGGTTTTCCGTCAGGAAATGCGTCAAACAAAGAAATAGAGCGGTTTGACGTTTCCGTGAAACGGTGAACCGCTCTAGGCCGGTTGAATGCCTTCTGGCAAGGGCAGGCACGCGGCCTGCCCCTTCCCGTCAATGGTTTAGAGGCCGAGGCCGCCGATGCAGACATATTTGGTGTCGAGATAGTCCTCGATACCCTGATGTCCGCCTTCCTTGCCGAGGCCCGATTCCTTGACGCCGCCGAACGGCGCTTCCGGCGTGGTGATCAGCCCTTCATTAACGCCGACCATGCCGTATTTCAGACCTTCCATGACCCGGAAGGCGCGGCCGAGATCTCCGGTATAGAAATAGGCGGCAAGGCCGAACTCGGTGTCATTGGCGAGCGCGACAGCCTCTTCCTCGGTCTCGAACTTGAACACCGGGGCGATCGGGCCAAAAATCTCTTCCTTCATGAAGCGCATCTCAGGCTTCGCGTTGGCGATGACCGTTGGCTGGAAGAACGAGCCGCCAAGCGCATGGCGCTTGCCGCCGGCAACGACCTTGCCGCCCTTGGACGTGGCGTCGGCGATGAATTCCTCGACCTTCTCGACCGCCTTCACGTCGATCAGCGGCCCCTGCTGCACGCCCTCTTCCAGGCCCGAGCCAACCTTCAGGGCATTGCTGGCCGCGACCAGCTTCTCGACGAACTTGTCGTAGATGCCGGCCTGAACGAGGAAGCGGTTGGTGCACACGCAGGTCTGGCCGGAATTACGGTACTTCGCGGTGATCGCACCGGCGACGGCGCGGTCGAGGTCGGCGTCGTCAAAGACCAGGAACGGCGCGTTGCCGCCGAGTTCCATCGACACTTTCTTGACGGTGACGGACGACTTCTGGATCAGAATCTTTCCGACCTCTGTCGAACCGGTGAAGGTGATCTTCGATATCAGCGGATTGGCGCAGATCTCGTCGCCGATTTCGGCAGCCGAACCGGTCAGGATGTTGACGACGCCCTTGGGGAAGCCGACTTCCTCGGCAAGCGCGCCCCAGGCGAGACCTGAATACGGCGTCTGCGAGGCCGGTTTGACCACGGCGGTGCAGCCGGCGGCAAGTGCGGGGCCGAGCTTGCGGGCGAGCATCGACGACGGGAAATTCCACGGCGTGATGGCGGCGATGACGCCGACCGGCTCCTTGGTCACCAGGATGCGGCGATCACCCCACGGCGACGGCACGACGTCGCCATAGATACGGCGGCCTTCCTCGGCAAACCACAGGATGTAGGCGGCGGCCGAGCCGATCTCGCCCTTGGATTCGAACAGCGACTTGCCCTGCTCGATGGTGAGCAGTTCGGCCAGCACGTCCTGATTGTCCATCATCGCGTCATGCAGCTTGCGCAAGAGCTTCGAGCGCTCGAGCGCAGTGGTCTTGCGCCAGGTCTTGAAGGCTTCGGCCGCGGCTTCGATCGCGCGGCGGGTTTCCGCCTTGCCCGACCTCGGCACGGTGCCGATCTTGAGGCCGGTGGCCGGGTTGTTGACGTCGACCGTCTGGCCGCTGTCGGCCTGAACCCATTCGCCATTGATGAGATTGGCCTGGCGCATGAAATGGCTGGTTTTCTGAAGCATGGTCTAGCCTCCGTTCGGCGCACTGACGGGCCGGTTTCTGGATCTCTTCGATGAGCGTGCACAAGGCGGCGATGCCGGCACGCTGGAGCCACTGCTCTTTACCTAGGGCAAGCCCCGCAAGCAATTGCAAGATGGCATATAGGGGTTGGGCCAGCACAAGACGAGAGCCGAGCCCTAACCAAAGACATGAACCACCACCGTCAGCCAGAAGGTCGTCGTGAAAGCGGCACAAGCCGTGGCGATGGTCATCTGGTTCGACGCCAGCGCCTGGCCGGTGTTGAACTGCACGGCGATCAGATAGGAATTAATCCCGGATGGCATCGCCGCCACCATCACAGCCACCTTGGCCGTCAAGGGCGGCAGGCCGAGCAGCCAGACGAAGACCAGCACCAGCGCCGGCATCAGGAACAGTTTCAGCGCCGAAAGCACCAGTGCCGGCCTGACATTGCCCGAAATGCCGAAGCGGCGCAGGCTGAGCCCCATGGCGAACAGCGCCACCGGCGCCGCCGTAGCGGCCAGCGCATCGACTAGGCGGATGGCGACAGCAGGCAGCGGCGCACCGGTGATGCGCCATGCAAGCCCCGCCAAAATGCCGATGACCAACGGATTCATGAACAACCGCCTGAGGAAGCGACGGACAACGCGCAAGGGATGCACGGGTTCGCCGCTGCCGCGCCCGAATATCTCGAACAGAACGATCGAGGCCATCAGCATGATCGGCAGATGCACCGAGACCAGCAGAGACAGCACCTCGAAGCCAGCCGCTCCGAATATGCCGAGTATAAAGGGCACGCCGAGCAGCACCACATTGGAAAATGCCGACGACACGCCGCCGACGACACCAGCACGGGCGTCGCGGCCGAAGACACGGGTGGTAACCAGATGGCCGGTGGCCCAGGTGATGGCGACAGCCGCGAAATAGGCGAACCACAGCGGCCATGGCGCCACACCGTGAAAGTCGGACCTCACCATCGTCTGGAACAGAAGCAGCGGCATCGCCACGTTGACGGCGAATTCGGCGATGCCCTCGCCGCTCGCCGGCCTGAGATAGCCGGTCCACCCGGCGACATAGCCGAGCGCGACAAGACTGAAGACGAAGAGGACGGTTTCGGTGAGCGCGGACATTTCCCGAGGGATAAGCGAGCCATGGTCGCGGCGCAATCGCGCCCGAATTTGATCATCGTCGGCTGGCAGGCTTATAGAGGGTTTGGATCATTGGGCGGACGACACGATAAATGGCCTTTGTCGGCACCTCGGAAGGCAATCTTGTCCGACGGCTGGCGGCTTTCGTCACCGTGCTGCTTTGCCTTGCCGTATCTGTGGCTCAGGCCACTGAGACCAAAAGCCTCAAGGGCGTGGCGCTGATCATCGGTCAATCGAACTACGAACATATCGCAGCCCTTGCCAATCCGGCCAATGACGCCCGCGACATGGCCAAGATGCTGACCGACCTCGGCTTCGACGCCCGCAACGTCACGGACCGCGATGCCACCAAGCTCAAGCGCGACCTCGACCGCTTCGTCGAGGATGCAGAAGGCGCCGACGTCGCCTTCATCTACTATTCTGGCCACGGCATCGAAGCCGGCGGCGAGAACTATCTGGTGCCGGTCGACGCCGATGTCTCCTCGCTGAAGAATGCCGGTGAGGCGCTGGTGCCGATTTCCACCGTCATGGACGAGCTGAAGAAGACCGTGCCGGTGACCATCGTGCTGCTCGATGCCTGCCGCACCAATCCGTTTCCGGCCGACGCAGTCGTGCGCCGGGTGCCGACGGCATCCGCCGAGCCGATCGGCGCCGGCGGACTGGAACCGATGCGTGGAGCGAAGGCGCTCGGCAATGTGACGGCGGAGGATGCCAGCCTGGGCACGGTTGTCGGCTTTGCCGCCGAACCGGGCCGCCCGGCGCTCGATGGCGCGATCGGCGAAAACAGCCCCTATGCGGCAGCGTTGCTGCGCCATCTCACCGCGATGAAGGGCACCGAATTCGGCTCGGTCATGCGCATGGTGACCGAAGAGGTCTATCTCGACACCAAGGCGAAGCAACGCCCCTGGGTCAGCGAGAGCCTGCGCCGTCTGCTCTATTTCGGCGTCGCGCCGCTGGAGCCGACGGGCGATGACGGCTTGATCACTGGCGAAAGGCGGCAATTGCTGCTGACCATTTCCGACCTGCCCGACCCCAAGCGGGCGCAAGTGGAGCTGGCCTCGCTCAAGGACGGTGTGCCGCTCGACGCGCTCTACGGCGTGCTGAAGGCGCTCGGCACGGAGAAAATCCCCGAGGATCCGAACGACTTGCAAAAGGTGCTCGACGGTCAGGCCGAGCGCCTGAAGAAGATGATGGCCGAACGCGCAGCGCTGCGCACCGACGACCCCGAGATCAGTCGGCTGGTCGCGTCCGCCGACAAGGCCATTGGCCAGGGCGCCATGGTGACGGCGCGCAAATTCCTCGATGACGCTGTCGGCCGGGTCGAGGAAAACAGCGGTGCGGTTGACGAGGCCGAGGATCTGGTCAAGCAAAAGCGTATCGCAGACGCCGCCATCTATGCCAAACGCGCCGACGCCGCCGCATTGGTCTTCGACTACAAATCCGCCGCCGACGACTATGCCAAGGCGTTCTCGCTGGTCGAGAAGTGGGACGAAAAACTGCGCTGGAACTACAAGAACCAGGAGGCCGAGGCGCTGAACGCCTATGGCTACGCCAGCGGCGATCTCGACGCCTTGCAGCAGGCGATAGAAGCCTACCGCGTCATCTTGAACTTCATTCCCAATGGCGAACAAAATCGCGACTGGGCCATCACCCGCAACAACATGGCAGTGGTGCTCCAGAACATCGGCGAGCGCGAGGTCGAGACCGCGCATCTCGAAGAGGCCGCGCAGATCTTTCGCGATTCGCTTGCCGTCTTCGAGCGCGAGAAGGACGATCCAAACTGGGCCGCCACGCAGAACAATCTGGGCAATGTCCTCCTAAAGATCGGCGAGCGCGAGAGCGACCCGGCCCGCCTCAATCAGGCCGTGGCGGCCATGCGCGCCACCTTGGAAAAGCGCCCGCGCGAAAAACTTCCGCTGGACTGGGCCTCGTCGCAGAACAATCTCGGCCTCGCGCTCTACGCCCTGTCCGAGCGCGAACCGAGCGGCGAACGCCTGGCCGAAGCCGAAGCCGCCTATCGGCTGGCGCTACAGGAATACACGCGCGCAAAAACACCCGTTGAATGGGCGATGGTCCAGAACAATCTCGGCAACACGCTGGTGACTTCAGGCATCCAATTCAACGACAAGGCGAAGATCAACGAGGCTGCCGATGCTTTCCGCGCCGCGCTCGAGGTGCGGACCCGTGAGACGTTCCCGGTGTCCTGGGCGACCAGCCGCCTCAATCTCGGAAATTCGCTGAGCGGTGTCGCCCGCTTCGACATGGGCACGGCCACGCTCGAAGAAGCTGCGGCTGCCTATGACGACGCGCTGACGGTGTTCACCCGCCAGCGCTTTCCGATGGACTGGGCCTCGGCGCAGAACAATCTCGGCTCGATCTACCAGACGCTTGGCCAGCGCACGCGCGATGCGGCCAAGCTGGAACAGTCGGCGGCCGCCTTCCAGGCGGCACGGCAGGTCTATGTCAGGCGGAAGTTCCCGCAGGACTGGGCGATGAGCTACTACAATCTCGGCAACACGCTGCAACTGCTGGGCGGCGTGACCGACAAGCCCGAGCACTACAGCGATGCGGTCGACGCCTACGGCAATGCGTTGCGCGAATACAAGCGCGAGACAAACCCGCGGCAGTGGGCGCTGGCCCAGGCCGGCCTGGGCTCGACTCTGCACTGGTTGAGCATGAGCAATGGCGATGCCAAGACCTTGCAGGCTTCGATCGCCGCGCGGCGGGCAGCGCTTGAAATACTCACCATCGAGGCCGCACCGGTCGACTGGGCCAATGCTCAAAATGGCATCGGCATGAGTCTACTCAATCTCGGCAATCTCCAGCGGACCGACAAATATCTCAACGACGCCGAAGCGGCGTTCACGGCGACACTGAAGGTGTTTACGCGCGATAGCCAGCCGCTGCAGTGGGCCTTCGAACAGAACAATCTCGGCGACGTCCACTGGAACCGCGCCAGCTACGGCGCAGGCAAGCCGGAATATCTCAAGGCGATCGAATTCTTCGAGAACGCCAAGCAGGGCTTTACTGAAGCCGGCTACACGATCCCCATCCCGCTCACCGACCAGAAGATCGAGTTGGCGAAGAAGCAGATGGCGAAAAAGTGAAGTTGCGGGCGCCAATGCATGTCGCCCAAAAGTGACCCCGGTTTTGGGACAACGACATGCATAAAAACAAAATCCAAAGCGCGTCGCGTGAATCCGTTTCGGGCGCGACGCGCTTTGGTCCGCCTTTCGCTTGTCTTTGTGCCGGCTTTCCGATCCCTATATGCGAATGACCGGGGCCGACATCCGGCTCTCGGAAGGTATCAGATGATTCGATTTGTGCTGGCGCTATTTCTGCTTGCTGTTCCGGCCGTCGCCCATGCGACGGACGCCGGCTGGGCGCTGCTGCGGGACGGCGGCCGTGTCGTGCTGCTGCGCCATGCGCTGGTCACCGGCACCACCGATCCGGCCAATTTCGACATCGACAACTGCGCCACCCAGGTCAATCTGTCAGCACGCGGCAAGCAGCAGGCGAACAAGATCGGCGCCTTGTTCGGCGCCCGAGCCGCTCCGGTCGAGCGTGTAATGTCCAGCCGCTATTGCCGCTGCCTCGACACCGCCCGCATCGCCTTCGAAGCCGACCCCGAGCCTTTCGCACCGCTCGATCTCCTGAAAACCGATCCGAAGGAGAAGGCCGCGCAGCTCGATGCGGTCCTGAAGGAAATCCGCGCCTATACCGGCTCCGACAATCTGGTCATGGTCACGCATCTGGAAAACATCGTTGCCCTGACCGGCGTGTCGCCGCGCGAAGGCGAAGCGGTGGTGGTCGAGCCGCAGGGCGACGGCCTGCGCGTGCTCGGCCGCGTCACCTTCTGACGAACCTGGCACTGTTGCCGAAATACCACCGCTGAAAGAAGCGCAAATTCGCCGCCACAATGCCGCTTGCGACAACCCGTCGCAGGGTCTATAGGCGCGCTCCCGGTCACGAAAACCGAAACGAGCACAACGGTTGGAGCTTTCGTCTCCGCCCGTGCAGGCGGCTTTGCCGCCCTGTATACGGCGCCGTTTCGGGGGTTGGGATCGCGGATGTAGCTCAGGGGGAGAGCGCCGGATTTGGGTCCGGAGGTCGCAGGTTCGAATCCTGCTGTCTGCACCACGGATAGCTCAGTTTGGGTAGAGCATCAGACTCATAATCTGACGGTCGAAGGTTCGAATCCTTCTCCAATGGCTGACAGGCCACCACCCTTTCACGGTGTTATCTGAAAAAACGGTCCGGGGACCGGAATGCTGAAGACCTGACGAGCCGCCGAAGCCCACGGGCCAAGGCCGGGTTCGAACGGTCTGACGCCATCGGCTCGCGGCCAGGCCCGCGGTGACGATCAAGGCGCAGTGTCGCCGGCAAGGGAGGCTTCGGCCTCCGGCGCCCGCTTCGCTGCCCCGCGATCCGCTCCCGAAGGTCCGCCGCGATTTGATGCCACCGGTCCCCGGATCATTCGTGCCGGGAATGACGAAGTGAAACGAGAAACGAAAGGGAAGATCGACGCATGACTTGACGCCTCGCATGGGGCCATGCCCGACAGGAGTAAGACAATGACGACTATTCTCGACAAGGTTCTTGGACGCGAGCGCGTCCTCGTAAGGGAAAACGAACGTGCCCTCACCCTCTACAAGGGGGAGATCAAGGCTGTCCTGCTGCCGGGCGAGCATTCGCTCGTCAACCGGCGCGGCAACCTTGAGGTGTCCCGGCACGATCTGAAGAACCCGGAATTCGTTTCGGCGTACGAGAAGGCGTTGTTCGACAAGCTCCCGGATGTGGCCGCGCGTCATTTCACGGTCGTCCGCACCGGACGCACCGACGTTGCCGTCATCGAGCGTGACGGCAATCTGCATGCCGTTCTGGCGCCGGACCGCAAGCTGGTGCTGTGGACGGATGCCGGTCCGTGGAAGGTGACGACGGTCGACACCTCAGTCGATCTCGCCATCGATCCGGCGCTGATGCGCCGGCTCGGGCAGGCCCGGAAGACGGAGTTGATGTCCGTCCATCCGGTTGTCGACGGCCAGGCCGGACTGCTGTTCGTCGACGGTGTGCTGGTGCGCACGCTCACTGCCGGCGTGCATGCGTTCTGGAATGTCGGGCGCATGGTGCAGATGAAGGTCGTCGATCTCAAGCGCCAGTCGCTCGATGTCGCCGGGCAGGAAGTGCTGACCAAGGATCGAGTGACGATCCGCGTCAACATCGCCGCCGAATACCAGGTCGTCGACCCGGTCAAGGCGGTGAGCACGGTGAAGGACTTCTCCGAAGCCCTCTACCGCGCCCTGCAGTACGCCTTCCGCAAGACGCTTGGCGCGCTGACGCTCGACCAGATCCTTGAAAAGAAGGTGACGGTCGATGAGGAGGCGGCGGCCAAGGTCCGTGCCGACATGGCCGCGATCGGGGTAGAGGTCAGCGATATCGCCCTCAAGGATGTGATCCTTCCGGGCGAGATGCGCGAAATCCTCAACCAGGTGGTTTCGGCCGAAAAGCAGGCCGAGGCCAACGTCATCCGCCGCCGCGAGGAGACGAACGCCACGCGTTCCCTGCTCAACACAGCCAGGGTGATGGCGGAGAACCCGGTGATGCTGCGGCTGAAGGAGCTTGAGGCTCTGGAAACCATCGCCGGCAAGGTCGAGCGGCTGACCGTCCACAACGGGACGGGCGGACTGCTCAACGACCTGGTCAAGCTCCGCGACAGCTGAGCTTACGCTGCGTCAAAGAGAAGGGCCGCTGGACCAACCGGCGGCCCTTCTTGCATTTCCCGGTAACCCTACCCACCTCACCCCGGCGCATCAGGCCTTTTCCTGCCGGGAAAAACCGATTAGACAGCGCCCAAACCAGATGCGGACAGATTCCGCCCGCAACCGAAGGAAGAGCCCTTGTCCACCACGTTCGAGAAAGTCGCCAAGATCATAGCCGACACCAGCGAGATCGATATCGACACCATCACCCCCGAGAGCCATACGATCGACGATCTCGGCATCGACAGCCTCGATTTCCTCGACATCGTCTTTGCCATCGACAAGGAATTCGGCATCAAGGTGCCGCTGGAAAAATGGACGCAGGAAGTCAATGACGGCAAGGCCTCGACCGACGATTACTTCGTCATGAAGAACCTGTGCGCCAAGATCGACGCGCTGGTCGCCGCCAAGAACGCCTGATATCGGCTGGCGAGCGGCCTTGACGGGCTGCGCTGCCTGACCCACAAAGCCGCTCATGAGCAGCCCCCGCGACGTCGTCATCACTGGCATTGGCCTTGTCTCTTCGCTGGGAGAAGGCCCCGACGCACACTGGCAGAAGCTGGCTCAGCCGGGCCTGCAGCCGGTGCTCGAAGCCGCGCGCTTTGCGCCCTACACCGTCCATCCTCTGCCCGAGATCGACTGGAACCTGCAGATCGCCAAGCGCGGCGACCAGCGGCAGATGGAAACCTGGCAACGGCTCGGCACCTATGCCGCCGGTCTTGCGCTTGACGATGCCGGCATCAAGGGCAATGACGAGCTCTGCACGACCATGGACATGGTGGTGGCCGCCGGCGGCGGCGAGCGCGACGAGGCCGTCGACGCCGCCATCCTGGCCGCTTCCGAAAGCCGCAACGACCGCGACGTGCTGCTTAACGAGAAGCTGACCACCGAATTGCGGCCGACGCTCTTCCTGGCCCAGCTTTCCAATTTGCTCGCCGGCAACATCTCCATCGTCCACAAGGTCACCGGGTCGTCCAGGACCTTCATGGGCGAGGAAGGGGCCGGCGTCGCCGCCGTCGAGACTGCCGCCGCGCGCATCCGCTCGGGACAGTCGACGCATATACTGGTCGGCGGCGCCTTCCAGACCGAACATTCCGACATGCTGCTGGGCTATGAGCTGGCGGGCTATCTGCATCGCGGCCCGTGGAAGCCCGTCTGGCAAAGACGGGGCGCCGAGGGTGGCGGCCTGGTCTCCGGCTCAGGCGGCGCCTTCCTGGTGCTGGAACAGCGCGAGCACGCGCAAAGCCGTGGCCGCAAGATCTATGCCGAACTCGGACCGGTGGTCTCCGGCCGCGCCAGGCGCTCGCGCGGCGAACTCGACGCCGAGATCGCGGCCTTGCTCGAACAGGCGGCACTCCCCAGCGGCAAGCTGCTTGCCCTGTCGGGCGCTTCCGGCGCGCACACGGCAACATCAGCCGAGAAGGCAGCGCTCGATGCCAATCCGGCGATATCGGCGCGCGGCTTCGCGACACTGACCGGGCATATGAAGGAAGCGCAGTTTCCGTTCGCCGTTGCGCTCGCGGCCCTGGCCGTCGACCGCAAGGCCGCCTACCCCGTTTTCGACGCCGCGGCCGAGAAGCCGTTCGAAGGCATCCCGCAAACCGTGCTTGCAACGGCGATCGGCTATCACCAATTCGAGGGCATGGCGCTGGTCAACGCTGCTTGAAGCAGTGCTGCGCGGTGGTGCTGCAAAATTAAGAGGATCCGGATGGCCAATCTCAGAGATCACATGGGCAGGCCGATCGTCGCCGTCACCGGCATCGGCGTTGTGACTTCGCTTGGCGTCGGCAAGGCAGACAATTGGACGGCGCTGACCTCCGGCAAGTCGGGCATCCACCCGATCACCCGTTTTCCTGTCGATCACCTCAACACCCGCATCTCCGGCATGGTCGACTTCCTCGATTCAAGCTCCAAGGGCGCCAGCCTGCTGACCTACGAGTTGGCCGAAACCGCAGCAGATGAGGCCGTGGCCGAATCCGGCCTCGATTCCTCTGACTTCGGTGGCCCGCTCTTCCTTGCCTCGCCGCCGGTCGAGCTTGACTGGCACGACCGCTTCTCGCTCTACAATTCCGACAGCAAGGACGCCGGCGCCGAAAGGCTGCTGCGGGTCGCACGCGGCCTGAAGGAATTGGACATTTTCGAAACCACGCAGTTCGGCTCGATCGCCGACCGGCTGGCAGACCGCTTTGGCACGCGCGGCCTGCCGATCACGCTGTCGACCGCCTGCGCCTCGGGCGCCACCGCCATCCAGCTTGGCGTCGAGGCGATCCGCCGCGGCGAATGCGATCGGGCGCTGTCGATCGGCGCCGACGGCTCGGCAACGGCCGAGGCACTGATCCGCTTCTCGCTGCTGTCGGCTCTGTCGACCCACAACGACATTCCGGAAAAAGCCTCGAAGCCCTTTTCCAAGGACCGCGACGGCTTTGTGCTGGCCGAAGGCTCCGGTGCGCTGGTGCTGGAATCGCTTGAGGCTGCCCTTGCCCGTGGCGCCAGCGTTCTCGGCATCCTGCGCGGCTGCGGCGAAAAGGCCGACGATTTCCACCGCACCCGCTCCAAGCCTGATGGTTCGCCGGCGATCGCAGCGGTTCGAGCGGCGCTTGCCGATGCTGGCTTGAGCAAGGACGAGATCGACTACGTCAACGCTCACGGCACCTCGACGCCGGAAAACGACAAGATGGAACATCTTTCGCTATCGACCGTGTTCGGCGAACGCATAGGCTCGATGCCGGTCTCGTCCAACAAGTCGATGATCGGCCACACGCTGTCGGCGGCGGGCGCCGTCGAGGCGGCTTTTTCGCTGATGACCATGCGCGAAAGCGTCATTCCGCCGACCATCAACTACGACAATCCCGACCCGGCGATCGAACTCGACGTGGTGCCGAACAAGAAGCGCAATGCCGAAGTCGGCACGGTTTTGTCGAACTCCTTCGGCTTCGGCGGCCAGAACACCTGCCTTGTCATGGCGCGGGAACCGGTCTAATTCATGTCGCCCAAAAGTGCGATGCGGTTTTGGGAAAACGACATGAACAAAATCAAAGACTTAAAACGCGCCACGCGTTTTTAAGTCGCCACTTCCGCTCCAACAGAACCGACAGGCCCTATGCGCGCACTGCAACTTATAGAGGACCGCCGTCTTGAAACGGTGGACCTGCCGCCCCCGCCGCCCCCCGCGCTCGGCGAGGTCACGCTGCGCATCAAGGCGGTGGCGTTGAACCATATCGACGTCTGGGGCTGGCGCGGCATGGCCTTCGCCAAGCGCAAGCTGCCGCTGGTCGTCGGCGCCGAAGCGTCGGGTGAGGTCGAGGCCGTCGGCCCCGGCGTTTCCAGCCTATTGCCGGGACAATTGGTGTCGATCTATGGCGCCCGCACCTGCGGCCTCTGCCGCGCCTGCCGCGAAGGCCGTGACAATCTCTGCGAACATGTTTCAGGCGTGCACGGCTTCCATCTCGACGGCTTCGCCCAGGAGAAGATCAACCTGCCGGCGCGCCTGCTGGTCCCCGCCCCTCCCGGCGTGACCGATATCGGCGCCGCTGTCGCGCCCGTCACCTTCGGCACCGTCGAGCACATGCTGTTCGACAATGCGAAGCTGCAGGCCGGCGAGACCATCCTCATCCATGCCGGTGGTTCCGGCATCGGCTCGGCGGCCATCCAGCTGGCCAAGCGCATGGGCTGCACCATCATCACCACGGTCGGCTCGAACGACAAGATCGACAAGGCCAAGGCGCTCGGCGCCGACCATGTCATCAACTACCGAGAGGACCGTTTTGAGGGCGTCGTGCGCAAGCTGACCAAGAAGAAGGGCGTCGATGTCGTCTTCGAGCATGTCGGCGCCGACACCTTTGCCGCCTCGATGCTGTGCCTGAAGCGCGGCGGTCGCCTCGTTACCTGCGGCTCGACCTCCGGCGTGTCGACGCAGATCAATCTGATGCAGCTCTTCCAGCAGCAATTGAAGCTGCTCGGATCCTTCGGCTGCCGCATGGAGAACATGGCCAACGCCATGCAGAAGATGGCGGCGGGACAGATAGCGCCGGTCATCGACACCGAAGTCGACTTCGACGGCATCGACGCTGCGCTGAAGCGCATGGAAGGCCGCGACGTCTTCGGCAAGATCATCCTGCGCGTTTCCTAATGCTCGGCAAGGTGTTCAAGAAAGCCCGCCGGGACTTCATGTTCCGCTATGGCCGAAGACTGCGCCAGATGGAGCACTGGCTGGTGGCGCGCGTGGCGATGACGATCATTTCGTTGCTGCGCCTCTTGCCTGCCGACAGCGCGCTCAATTTTGCCGACCGCGCCGCCCGGCGGATCGGCCCGCGCGTCGGACGCCACCGCGTTGCCATCAACAATCTGCGGCTTGCCTACCCCGAAAAGAGCGAAGTCGAGATCGAGGCCATCGCCTCCGACATGTGGGGCAACATGGCCCGGCTTGCCGCGGAATACATCTTCCTCGATGCGCTTTTCGACTACGATCCGAAGGCAACCAAACCTGGCCGGATCGAGGTTCGTGGCGCAGAGCATTTCCTCGATATCGCCGGCGAGGAGAAGCCCCACATCCTGTTCACGGGCCATCTCGGCAATTTCGAGCTGTTGCCGGTGGCGGCCGCCACCTTCGGCATGAAGATCACGGCGCTGTTTCGCCCGCCCAACAACCCGTACCTCGCCGACTACATCCACTCGACGCGGCGCTCGAGCATGGGCGCGCTGCTGCCCTCGTCCACCGGCGCCTCCTTCGCGCTGGCGTCCATTCTCGAGAATGGCGGCAATATCGGCGTCCTGGTCGACCAGAAATTCTCCAGCGGGCTGGAGACGACCTTCTTCGGCCGCCCGTGCCAGAGCAATCCGGTTCTGGGTATGCTGGCCCGCCACTATGATTGCGATGTCTATCCGGCGCGCTGCGTCCGGTTGCCGGGCAACCGCTTCCGCCTCGAGATCGAAGACAAGCTCACTCTACCGCGCAATGAGAGCGGCAGTGTCGACGTTCCAGCCACCACCCAACTGCTCGCCGACGTCGTCGAGCGCTGGGTTCGAGAGGATCCGGGACAGTGGATGTGGTTCCACAAAAGATGGGAGATCAGCGGCCGGCGTCGACGCCGTCGCGGACAGTCCAAGGACGCTGCCGGCCAGCGGCAGCGTCAATCTTAGGTCGTCAGTTCATCACCACGATCCGCGTATTGCCGAAGCCAACTTCGCGCACCATCGAATAGAAGACCGCCGCATTTGCCGTGTGCAACCGCACGCAGCCATGCGAGGCCGGACGCCCAAGTTGCCGGACTGCGCCGGTGCCGTGGATGGCGTAGCCGCCATGGAAGAACACCGAGTAAGGCATTGGCGACATGTGGTATTTTTTCGAATACCACATCCGCGCCGTCCGCTGCGGCCGATAGGTGCCCCGCGGCGTGAAGTAGCCGCTGCGGGCGGTGGACACGCTCCAGCGATAAAGCACCTGGCCATATTGGCTGACGGTCATGGTCTGGGACGAGACGTCGATGCTGGCGACCAGCGAAGCAGCCCTGCTTTCGATGGACGTGCCGAACAGCATCGCAGCAAAAGCTGCCGCCATGAGAACGATTTTATTCATGAGATCAAACCCCTTTGATGCCCCTTGCCTGCTCTGTCATCACGCGGTTTTTCATCTTTTTAACGACAGGTGAGTGATCTAACACACACTCCCTGATAAAATCGCCAATCTAAAGCAGCGAATTTGAACGATTTTCCCGCCATAGTTGTCGCCGCAACACGTGGTTTCGGTGCCAGCGGCGTGACACTTGCAAAAACCACCCGTTCGTTGCTCAACTCCCGGCATGAACGAACGACTCTTCAAAGCGATCGACGACCGTTCCGATGAACTGGTCGCACTGACCGCCGACCTGATCCGCTTCCCGACCATCAATCCACCGGGCGAAGCCTATCGTCCCTGCGCCGAATATGTCGGTGCGCGGCAACTCGGCTTCGAAACCGAATTCATCCGCGCCGAGGGCACGCCCGGCGACACCGACCGCTACCCGCGCGTCAATGTCGTCGCCCGCTTCGACGGCCGCGTGCCCGGCGCCTGCGTCCATTTCAACTCGCATATCGATGTCGTCGAAGCCGGCGAAGGCTGGAGCGTCGATCCCTTTGCCGGCCTGGTGAAGGACGGCAAGGTTTACGGCCGCGGCGCCTGCGACATGAAGGGAGGCCTCGCCGCCTCGATCATCGCGGCCGAGGCCTTCATGGAGGTTTTCCCCGACTTTTCCGGCGCCATCGAAATCTCCGGCACGGTCGACGAGGAGTCCGGCGGCTTCGGCGGCGTCGCCCACTTGGCGAAACTTGGCTATTTCTCCAAACCCAAGGTCGACCACGTCATCATCCCCGAGCCGCTGAACAAGGACCGCATCTGCCTTGGCCATCGCGGTGTCTGGTGGGCGGAGATCGAGACCAAGGGCGAGATCGCGCATGGCTCGATGCCGTTCCTCGGCGACAACGCGGTGCGCCACATGGGCGCCGTGCTGCAGGCCTTCGAGGACGAACTGTTTCCGGCGCTCGACCGCAAGGTGACGCGCATGCCGGTGGTGCCCGAAGGCGCAAAGCGCTCGACCATGAACATCAACTCGATCCACGGCGGCCAAACCGAGGATTTTCGCCCCGGCCTGCCGTCGCCCAACGTGCCGGATGCCTGCCGGCTGACCATCGACCGCCGCTTCCTGCTCGAGGAAGATCTTGCCACGGTCAAAAGCGAGGTGACCGATATCCTCGACCGGTTGAAGCGCGAGCGCAAAAAATTCGACTACGAAATCCGCGACCTGATGGAGGTGCTGCCGCTGATGACCGAGCGCGATGCGCCGGTGGTCCAGGCGGTGGCCCAAGGCATCATGGCGATCTTCGACCGCGAACCGGATTATGTCATTTCGCCAGGCACTTACGACCAGAAGCACATTGCCCGCATCGGCCACATTTATGATTGCATCGCCTACGGTCCGGGTATTCTCGATCTCGCCCACCGACCCGACGAATGGGTCGGGATTTCGGACATGGTGGAGTCGGCCAAAGTGATGGCGATCGGGCTGAACGTGCTGCTCAGAGGAACGGCTACCGGCTGATCCACCGGCATCAGCTGAAAAAACATTCCTCCCGGCGCCGTTGCAGAGCACGAAACGCAATTTACTCCACCTCGAAATCACGCTTCTATCGCACCAAGGTTCGAGCATTTGGGAGTTGCACGATGAAATTGTGGAAAACCATTCTTGCCGCCGCGCTGTTGGCGCTCGCAACCGGCAGTCAGGCATTTGCCGCGCGTACCGACCTGGTTATCGGCATTCCGCTCGAACCGCCCCATCTTGATCCGACCGCCGGTGCCGCCGCGGGGATCGACGAAGTGCTCTACGCCAACGTCTTCGAGGGCCTGACCCGCATCGGCCCGAGCGGCGAAGTGCTGCCCGATCTCGCCGAAAGCTGGGCTATCTCGGACGATGGCAAGGTCTACATCTTCAAGCTGCACACCGGCGTCAAATTCCATGACGGCACCGATTTCGACGCCAGCGACGTGAAATTCTCGCTCGACCGCGCCCGCGCCGACAATTCGGTCAACGCGCAAAAGGGCCTGTTCGCGGCCATCGATACGGTCGAAGTCGTCGATCCGGCGACGGTGAAGGTGACGCTGAAGAACCCGCAGGGGTCGTTCCTGTACAATATGGGCTGGGGCGACGCGGTGATCGTGGCGCCGGAGAGCGCCGATACCAACAAGGAAAAGCCCATCGGCACCGGACCGTTCAAATTCCAGAACTGGGCCAAGGGCTCGTCGATCACATTGGTCAAATCGGACAATTACTGGGGCGCTCCGGTGTTCCTCGACAAGGCCGAGTTCCGCATCGTCCCCGATGCTGCGGCCGCCGTGCCGGCGCTGCTCTCCGGCGACATCCAGGCCTTCCCTTTCTTCGATCCCGACAGCGTCGCGCAGGTCAAGGACGATCCGCGCTTCCATGTGGTGATCGGCTCGACCGAGGGCGAAACCATCCTGTCGATCAACAACAAGAAGCCGCCTTTCGACAAACTCGAGGTGCGCCAGGCGATTGCCTTCGCGCTCGATCGCAAGGCGATCATCGACGGTGCCTCGGCCGGCCTCGGCGTGCCGATCGGCTCGCACATGTCGCCCGCCAGCAAGGCCTATGTCGACCTCACCGGCCTCTATCCGCATAATGTCGACAAGGCCAAGGAACTGCTGAAGCAGGCCGGCCTTGAGAATGGCTTCAAGGCGACGCTGAAACTGCCGCCGCCCTCCTATGCGAGGCTCGGCGGCGAGATCATCGCCTCGCAGCTGCGCGATGTCGGCATCGACCTTGAGATCGTCCCCGTCGAATGGGCGCAGTGGCTGGATCAGGTGTTCACCAAGAAGGATTACGACCTGACCATCGTCTCCCACACCGAGCCGAATGACATCGATATTTATTCGCGCAAGGATTATTACTTCAACTATGACAACCCGGCTTTCGACAAGATCATCACCGAACTGAACCTCACCTCCGACGACGCCAAGCGCAACACGCTGCTGGGCGAAGCGCAGAAGATCCTGGCCGACGATGCCGTGGTCGGCTTCCTCTACGAACTGCCGAAGGTTGGGGTCTGGGACGCCAAGCTGCAGGGGCTGTGGGAGAACGCGCCGATCCAGGCGAATGATCTGACCAAGGTGAAGTGGACGGATTGACCGCCTACCTCCTCAAACGCCTCGCCATCGCCATCGCGACCTTGATCCTGGCTTCGATGGTCGTCTTCGCCGTGCTCGAAATCCTGCCCGGCGACCCGGCGCGGCTGATGCTGGGTCTCAACGCCAGCGCCGAGCAGGTCGAGCTGCTGCGCAACCAGATGGGCCTCAACGCGCCGCTTGTCCTGCGTTACCTCTCCTGGGTCGGCGGCCTGCTCAGCCTCGATTTCGGCCGCTCCTACACCTATTCGGTGCCGGTCATCGACCTGGTGCGCGAACGCATGGCGGTTTCACTGCCGCTGGCGCTGATCGCGCTGGCGCTGTCCACCGTCATCGCCATCCCGGTCGGGCTTTATTCCGCCAGCCGGCGCGGCCGGGCCGGCGACACCTTTGCCATGGGTATGGCCCAGCTCGGCGTCGCCATACCGAACTTCTGGTTCGCGCTGATGCTGATCTACCTCTTTGCCGTCTGGCTGCGACTGGCACCGGCCGGCGGCTTTCCCGGCTGGGGTGCCGGTGTCTGGCCGGCGCTGAAATCGCTGCTGCTGCCGGCCCTAGCACTTGCTCTGCCGCAGGCGGCGATCCTGGCCCGCGTTGCCCGCTCGGCGCTGATCGAGGTGCTGAACGAGGACTATATCCGCACCGCCCGCGCCAAGGGCCTGCCCTACCGCGCGGTGCTGTGGCGGCACGCGCTGCGCAATGCGATGATCCCGGTGCTGACCATTCTGGGTCTGCAATTCGCCTTCCTGCTCACCGGCACCATCATCATCGAAAACGTCTTCTATCTGCCCGGTCTGGGACGGCTGGTGTTCCAGGCGATCACCCAGCGCGACCTGATTGTCGTCGAAAGCATCGTCATGCTGCTGGTCGTCGCCGTCATTGCGGTCAACCTCGTTGTCGACATCTCCTATGGCATCGTCGATCCGCGCCTTCGAGGTCGGCAATGACACTGCACATCGAGATCCCGCAGGAGACGTTGGGCAGCGTTCTGGCCAAGGCATTTCGTAACCGCTCCTTCCTCGTCGGTTTCGCCATCACTGTGCTCGTGGCTGCAATGGCGCTCATCTCCTATGTCTGGACGCCTTACGACGTGACCAAACTGGTGATCTCGGACAAGACGCTGGCGCCCTCTGCGGCGCACTGGTTCGGCAGCGACCATTTCGGCCGCGACATCCTGTCGATGATCATGGTCGGCGCCCGCAATTCGATCGCCGTGGCGCTGGTCGCGGTCGGGATCGGCATGGGTGTCGGCGTGCCGCTCGGCGCCTTCGCCGCGGCGCGCGGCGGGTTTGTCGACGAGGCGCTGATGCGGCTGAACGACCTCGTCTTCGCCTTCCCGGCCCTGTTGTCGGCAATCATGATCACCGCCATCTTCGGACCCGGCGCGGTCAACGCCATCATCGCCATCGGCATTTTCAACATTCCGGTGTTTGCGCGCGTCGCCCGCGCCGGGGCGCTGGCGATCTGGCCGCGCGAGTTCATCCTTGCAGCGCGTGCTGCGGGCAAGAGCAAGACGCAGATCAGCATCGAGCACGTGCTGCCCAACATCGCCACGCTGCTTCTGGTGCAAGGCACCATCCAGTTCGCGCTCGGCATCCTCGCGGAAGCCGGCCTCTCCTATGTCGGCCTCGGCGCCCAGCCGCCGATGCCGAGCTGGGGCCGAATGCTGTTCGACGCGCAGACGCGCATGGTGGTGGCGCCGTGGATGGCGATTTTCCCGGGCATGGCCATCGTCATCACCGTGCTCGGCCTCAATCTGCTCGGCGACGGTATCGCCGACATCCTCGACCCGAAATCGCGGCGGCAGCGATGAGCCTGCTGGAGATCGAGAACCTGTCGCTTTCGATCGGCGACACGCCGATCCTGAAGGGGGTCGAGCTCTCCGTGGCGCCCGGTGGGGTCATGGGGCTGGTCGGAGAATCCGGCTCCGGCAAGTCGATGACGGCGCTGACGGTCATGCAGCTTCTGCCGCATGCGGCGCGCGCCAGCGGGCGCGTCACCTTCGATGGCATCGACATCCTGGCGGCCACCGAGGATCAGATGTGCGCCCTGCGCGGCGACGACATCGGCATGGTCTTCCAGGAGCCGATGACGGCGCTCAATCCGGTCAAGACCATCGGCGAACAGGTCGCCGAAGGCATACGCTGGCACACCAGGGCAAGCCGCGCCGAGGCCGAAGACCGGGCTCGTAAAATGCTCGACCGGGTTGGCCTTCCGCAAGCCAAATTCCCGCTGTCGCGCTACCCGCACGAACTGTCGGGCGGCCAGCGCCAGCGCGTCGTCATCGCCATTGCCTGCGCGTTGAAACCCAAGCTGCTTATCGCCGACGAGCCGACGACGGCACTCGACGTGGTGCTGCAGGCACAGATTCTCGACCTGCTGCGCGGCCTTGTCAGCGAAAGCCGCATGGGGCTGCTGTTGATCTCGCACGACCTTGCCGTCGTCACCGAAATGGCCGACCGCATCACCATCCTGCGCCATGGCGAGGTAATGGCGGCCGGCGACACCGCGCGTACACTGTCGGAACAGCTTCATCCCTACACGCGGCAGCTGGCGCTGGCCTCCATGCACGTGCCGGCACGCCCCAAAAGCCAAGCCGCGGTCCAGGGCAAACCGCTGCTTGAGGTCGAAGGCGTGACGCGTGACTATCTGGGACGGCGTACATCCCTGTTCAAACCCGCTCCCCCAATCCGCGCCGTCGACGACGTTTCCTTGTCGCTGGCACCCGGTCAGTCTGTGGCGCTGGTCGGCCGCTCCGGTTGCGGCAAGTCCACGCTTGCGCGCATGATCCTGGCGCTCGACAAATCGACATCGGGAACGATCCGCTTTCGCGGCCAGACCATCACCGGCAGGAGCGAGGCGGAGCTCAAAGCCGCGCGACGCGACATGCAGGTGGTGTTCCAGGACCCTTACGGCTCCTTCGACCCGCGCCAGAAGGTCGAGAAACTGGTGGCCGAACCGCTGCATGTGCTGGAGAAGAAACCAACGCCGGCCGAGCGCCGCGAGATGGTGGCGCATGCGCTGCATGAGGTCGGCCTCGGAGTCAGCGACATGGACAAATATCCGCATGAATTTTCCGGCGGCCAGCGCCAGCGCCTGTCGATCGCCCGCGCCATCATCACCAGGCCGAAGCTGGTCGTCGCCGACGAGCCGGTCTCGGCGCTCGACGTCTCGATCCGCGCCCAGATCCTCGACCTGTTCGCCGAACTCAACCAGAAGCTCGGCATCGCCTACCTCTTCATCACCCACGATCTGACAGTCGCCCGCGCCATCACCGACGAGGTGCTGGTCATGCATGACGGCAGCATCGTCGAGCGCGGCAAGACCGGCGATGTGCTCGACCATCCGCAATCGGAGGCCGCCAAAGCGCTGGTGGCGGCAGCGCCAGATTTGCATCGGGCGATCGCACGCCGGATGCAAGAGCAAGGGTGAGTGGCCGGTTCGCGCAGCGAATTCACCGTGCCGGTGGCACGATGAAAGGTCACGAACGGTGAAGCCCCGGTCCGCCTTCGGGGCGGATCAAAAGGTCCAGTGGACCTTTTGAAGGGAGCTGAACGCCCGAAGGGCTAAGGACGCTGCGAAGCAGCGGGGACCCAGCTGGCCGGGCGGGCGGCTTACTCCTCCGGCTTCACCACATCGACCGGGCTGATGTCGAGCAGGTCGAGCGTGCGGCGCAGCAGCCGCACCTCGCTCTCGGCCAGTTTCGAATCGGCCTTGGCGATTTCCGCCATGTGGAGCGCCAGCAGCTTGCGCCGCTCGACATCGAGATCGCGAAACAGCGCGATGGCCTGCGAACCGTTGGTCTCGTAGCCGAACTCGTTGAGATATTCGATGACTGCGTCGATGCTGGTTTCCGGGATGCCGAAAGCGTCCTTGCAGATGCGCCGGAAGGCAACCATCTCGCTCTCCGACACCGAGCCATCGGCCAGGATCATGCGAAACAGCATCAAGAGTTCCGCCGACAGCACAGGGTCATCGGCAACCTTGCGCACGCCGGGGTCGCCATCGAAGATCGAAAGAATCTGATCGAGCAAAGCCATTGCCAACAGCGTCCCTTTTACTAGTCCGCCCATCGCCTATGACCCCAAAGTGCGGACCGGCTTCGGGATAATGACATGCACTACAGGAAATCCAAGAGCAACGTGCCTGGATAGACGTAGCGCGGATTCGGTCTTGCGCAAACCGGGTCGCCATGATCGAAGGCGCGGCATCTCTTTTCCCGCCGGAATGCCCAGAAAATCCCGATGTTCGACCTCGCCACCCAGACCGTCATCATGCTTGCCTTCGCCGCCTTTGCAGCCGGCTTTGTCGATTCGATAGCCGGCGGCGGCGGCCTGATCACCATTCCAGCCTTGCTGCTTGCCGGTTTTCCGCCGGTTGCAGCACTTGGAACCAACAAGCTGCAGGGCATTTTCGGCACCGCGTCGGCGACCATCCACTACGCCATGAATGGCCATGTCGATCTGCGCCGTCAGTTGCCGTCCGCACTTCTGGCCCTTGCCGGCAGTGCCGTCGGCGCCTTGCTGGCGGCCTTCGTGCCCGGCGATCTCTTGCGGGCGCTGCTGCCGCTGCTTTTGATTGCCATCGCGGTCTACTTCGCCGTGAAGCCCAACATGAATGATGTCGACCGCGCCGAGCGTCTGTCACCCTTCCTGTTCGGGCTGACGATCGCACCCGCGGTCGGCTTCTATGACGGCCTGTTCGGGCCCGGCGCCGGCTCCTTCTACATGCTTGCCTTTGTCAGCCTCGCCGGCTTCGGCGTGCTGAAGGCGGCGGCCCACACCAAGCTGCTCAATTTCGCCTCCAACATTGGCGGCTTCATCGTCTTTGCCGTGGCCGGCGTCATCTACTGGAAGATCGGGCTGATGATGGGCGTCGCCCAGTTCCTCGGCGCGCGCCTCGGTGCAAGCCTCGCAATCCGCATCGGCGCAAGGCTGATCAAGCCGCTGCTGGTGATCATCTGCCTGGCGCTGGCGGTCAAGCTGCTGGCCGATCCTGCAAACCCATTACGCCAGCTAATTGGTGTATGAGCCCACGCCCTGATAGAATGTGGTCGTACGAATCATGTTGGAGGGACCACACATGAATCTTAGTGCACCCACTCAGCTTATTTTCATCATATCCCTTGTCATCGCCATCATCGGCGTTCTTGCCGCGCTTGGCGTTCTTGCGTTTATTCCCTTGGCGTCGGTCTGGATTGTGCTCATCGCCTATATCGTGCTTGCCGCCGGCTGCATGATGCGTGGCGCCTGAGCACGCATATCTCAGGGCAACCGAAGCGCCCGGCCAAAAGCCGGGCGCTTTTGCTTTCGGCCCGTTTTGATTCAGATCAGGGCGTCTGCTAGATTCGGTCGGCAAAGGATGGCCGATGCCGATCGAGATGCAGCGCCGCAAGGAACAGGACCGCTCCATTGCCGGGCGGTTCGAAATGCGCCGGCGGGCACCGCCGCTCGCGCTCGAGGGTATTGTGTCGGACATTTGCGGCTATCGCGAAACCGCGGCCGGCCGTTTCCGCAACATCGAATATGCCTCGCTGACCGTGCCGCTGGTGATCAGCTTCGCCGAACCCTTCGCCATCGGCCTTGGCCGCAGCCCCGGGGACAATGACCGTTTCGCCAGTTTCGCCGCCGGCCTGTTTGCCGGCCCGGTGATCATCGAATCGTTCGGCGACGCCTGCTGCGTGCAGATCAACTTCACCCCGCTCGGCGCCCGCCGCTTCTTCGGCCTACCGATGAGCGAGCTGACCGACAGCATGGTCGTTCTCGACGATGTGCTTGGCGCCGAGGGCTTGGCGCTGCGTGAAAGGCTCGGCAACGCGCCGGACTGGTCGACACGTTTCGACATCGCCGAAACGTTCGTCGCCACCCGTCTCGGCAATGCCGCTGAAACCTCGTCCGAAATCGTATGGGCTTATGAGCGTATTATCGCGTCCGGCGGCCGCGCCCGCATTTCCTCCATCGCCGAAAAACTGGGCTGGAGCCGCAAGCATCTCGCCGGCAAATTCTCCGATGCGACCGGCATCGGGCCGAAAACGCTGTCGCGTATCGTCCGCTTCAACCGGGCGCTCGGCCTGTCGCGGCAGGACCAAAGCGACTGGGCCGATATCGCCGCCGATTGCGGCTATGCCGACCAGGGGCATCTGGTGCGCGAGTTCCGCCAGCTCGCCGGCGATCCCCCAACGGCGCTGAGGTAACAATTCTTCAAGACGGCGGGACGGCCTTCGAACAGAGTGGGTTATCGACCAACTTGAATGAAGGAGGTTTCCATGCCCACCACCGGCGAAGCGCCCCGGCTCTACGCAGCGCTGCGCTACAAAAATGCAGGAAAAATGATCGACTGGCTGTGCGAGGCCTTTGGCTTCGAGGTCCGCGCCCGCTACGGCGAGGGTGACATCGTGCACCACGCCGAACTCACCTTCGGCTCCTCGATGATCATGCTGGGTACAGCGCGCAGCGACGACTACGGCAAGATGGTCGGCGAGCCTGGCTCCGGCGGCGGCAAGTCGATCTATGTCGCCGTCGACGATGCCGATGCCGCCCATGCCAAGGCGAAAAAGGCCGGCGCCGCCATCATCCAGGAACTGACCGACCGCGACTATGGCAGCCGCGAATTCATCTGCCGCGACCCCGAAGGCAATGTCTGGTCGGTCGGAACGTATTGGCCGAAGGCGAGCGAGAAGGCGTGAGCCACATTGCCGACGCTGAAGGTTAGCGAAAGCATCTGAACTTCGTCATCCACGGGCGAAGCAGGAGCGCAGCTCCGTCGCGGAGACCCGAG
This sequence comes from Mesorhizobium sp. 128a, assembly GCF_053848025.1. Taxonomy (NCBI): domain Bacteria; kingdom Pseudomonadati; phylum Pseudomonadota; class Alphaproteobacteria; order Hyphomicrobiales; family Phyllobacteriaceae; genus Mesorhizobium; species Mesorhizobium sp. 128a. Next base: position 186,305 of record NZ_JBSPKY010000008.1, read on the forward strand.
GATGACGACAGGACAGGCGTGTCAACTAATCACCAAAGCGGGCATATCAACTACCGTGCCAACCCAAAAATCGCGTCGCAGTCGAGATGCGTCTCCAGCTCGGCTGCGATCTCGTCCAGCGCCTTCTCCACTTCGGCACGATAGTCGATGCCGCCGCCCTTGACACCAAGGCTGGCAAGATATGCTGCGCGGAAAGCGTCGGCGGAAAACAAGCCATGCAGATAGGTGCCGAAAACCTTGCCGTCGGCGGAGATGGCGCCGTCATCGGCGCCGTTAATCACGGCGGATGGCCGCGCGGTGTCCGGCCCGGTGGTGCGGCCGAGATGAATTTCGTAGCCCTCGAGCGGCAGGCCGAACGGCACTGAGCGCGCGCTTGAATTGCGCACCGTCTTTTCCGGTTCCATTACCGTCTCGATGTCGAGCAGACCAAGGCCTTCCGCTTCGGTGAGGCTGCCCTCGATGCCATCGGGATCGCGCACCATGCGGCCGAGCATCTGGAAGCCGCCGCAGATGCCGACGACATGGCCGCCGCGTTTTCGGTGCGCCAGAAGATCGCGGTCCCAGCCATTCTCGCGGAACTTAATGAGATCGCCGATCGTCGACTTCGAGCCGGGAATGACCACCAGGCCGGCATCCTCAGGCAGGTGCTGTCCCGGCGGCACGAACACCACTTCGACCTGCGGTTCGGACTTGAGCGGATCGAGATCGTCGAAATTGGCGATGCGGCCAAGCATCGGCACGGCGACTTTCAGCGCCCGTTTCCCGCCTGAAGCCAAGCGTTCGAGCACCACGGAATCCTCCGAAGGCAATCGCGCCGCCGCCTTCAGCCACGGAACGACGCCGAAGCAGCGCCAGCCGGTGAATTGATCGATCGCCTTGATGCCGTCGTCGAAAAGCGAGACGTCACCACGAAACTTGTTGATGAGGTAACCGACGATCATTCGCCGGTCCTCTTCCGGCAGGATCAGATGCGTGCCGGCGACCGAGGCGATGACGCCGCCACGGTCGATGTCGCCGACCAGGATGACCGGCACGTCGGCGCGCATGGCAAAGCCCATATTGGCGATGTCGCGGCTTCTGAGGTTGATCTCGGCCGGCGATCCCGCGCCCTCGACGATGACGAGATCGGCGCCCTCGCCGACCTTCGCCCAGGAGTCCAGCACAACATCCATCAGCCGGCCTTTCAGCGCCTGGTAGTCGCGCGCCCGCGCCTCGCCGAACACCTTGCCCTGGACGATGACCTGCGCCCCGACATCGGTCTGCGGCTTGAGCAGCACCGGGTTCATGTGCACCGATGGCGCGATCCCGCAGGCCAGCGCCTGCAGCCATTGCCCGCGACCGATCTCGCCACCGCCCCTCTCACCGGGAATGTCGGCAACGGCGGCATTGTTCGACATGTTCTGCGGCTTGAACGGCCTGACCTTCAGCCCGCGATTCCTGGCCGCACGGCACAGCCCCGCCACCAGCACGGTCTTGCCGACATCCGAGCCCGTGCCCTGCAGCATGATCGCCTTGGCCATGGCTCAGACCCTGCCCTGCGCGCCGGGAATGGTCGACTTCTGCGCCAGCGGCCCGCCGCGCCAGATGTAGAGCGCCAGCAGCGGCTCGCTGCCGGTGCGCATGGCATGGCTGACATTGGAGGCGTGATGGATCACCTCGCCCGCCTGGCGGACGTGAAAGCCGCCCTCCCCCATGCGCCATTCGGTACCACCGGTCAGCGGAATGTAGATCTCCTCTGCAATATGATGATGGTCGGGATAGGTAATGCCGGGTCCCAGGATCAGCAATCCGGCCGCGGCCTCGTCATTGGCGAAATGACCGCGCAGCCCAAAGACCTCCAGCCAGCCATATTTCTGCAGGAACGCTTCGCCGAAATCCGCCGCATTGTAGGTCTGTCCCCAGCACAGATCGCCCCGACGGTCCGCCAGCAGCTGCACCAGCGCCTGAGCATCCGGCGGCGCCAGTTTGACGATTCGGTTGAGCAGACCAACGCAAGGCAGCGGATGCGGTTCGAGCGGACGCGCCGGCATTGTCCAGTCGATTCGGGCGACAGCGCCCCGCACCAGTGCGTCGTCCACGCCCCGGAGATAGGCATGGAAGCGGCCGAGCAGTTCATCGAAATATGTCGGCACTCTCTGCTCCGTTGATCCATTCATGCACAGCCGCTGCGCAGCAGGCCGGGTTGCGCGGCGGCATCATTGGTCTAGATTGGGCGGCGCGCAAAGCCAAAAACAACAGGCCAGCAGGCCAACCCCCGCCCAGGAAACACAGGGAGCACGCCATGGACGCCGCGGTCGATGCGAGCACCAGCCAGTTCGAACTCAACGAGGAGCAGCGCGCTATCCAGGAGATGGCCCAGGCCTTCGCCGCCGATCGCGTCGCGCCGAATGCGCTCGAATGGGACCGCGCAAAACACTTTCCCGCCGATGTGATCCGCGAGACCGGTCCGCTCGGCCTCGGCGGCATCTATGTCAGGGACGATGTCGGCGGTTCCGCGCTCGGCCGGCTCGACGCCGTGTTGATCTTCGAGGCGCTGGCGCACGCCGATCCGGCTTTCTCCTCCTTCATCTCGATCCACAACATGGCGGCGTCGATGATCGACCGCTTCGGCAGCGACGAGCAGCGCCAGCGCTTCCTGCCGAAGCTGACCTCGATGGAATGGCTGGCAAGCTACTGCCTGACCGAACCGGGCTCCGGCTCCGACGCCGCGGCGCTTAAGACGCGCGCGGTGAAGGACGGCGACGACTATGTGCTCAACGGCGCCAAGCAGTTCATTTCCGGCGCCGGCGACAGCGACCTCTATGTCGTCATGGCGCGCACCGGCGCCGATGGTCCGAAGGGCATTTCCACCTTCGTCGTGCCCAAGGACGCGCCCGGCCTCGCCTTCGGCGCTAACGAGCACAAGATGGGCTGGCACATGCAGTCGACCCGCCAGGTCATTTTTGAGGACTGCAAGGTGCCGGCGCAAAACCTGCTGTGGGGCGAAGGCGCGGGTTTCGGCATCGCCATGGCCGGCCTCGATGGCGGCCGGCTCAACATCGCCGCCTGCTCGCTCGGCGGCGCGCAATCCGCGCTCGACAAGGCGCTGGCCTATACAGGAGAGCGCAAGGCCTTCGGTTCCAAGATCAACCAGTTCCAGGCGCTGCAATTCAGGCTGGCCGACATGGAGACGGAACTGCAGGCGGCGCGCATCTTTCTCTACGCCGCCGCCTCGAAACTCGACCGCAAGGCGGTGGATGGCGGCAAATGGTCGGCGATGGCCAAGCGCTTCGTCACCGATATCGGCTTCAACGTCGCCAACGAGGCGCTGCAACTGCATGGCGGCTATGGCTACCTGCACGATTACGGCATCGAAAAACTAGTGCGCGACCTGCGCGTCCACCAGATCCTCGAAGGCACCAACGAGATCATGCGCGTGATCATAGCGCGCGCACTGATCGGTCGTTAAAGCCAGCATACCGGGAGAGAACAATGACGACGATCGCCTTCATCGGCCTCGGCAATATGGGCAATCCAATGGCCGCCAATTTGGTCAAGGCGGGGCATACGGTGCACGGCTTCGATCTGATGCCGGAGAATCTAACGGTTGCGCGCGAGCACGGCGTCATTGTCATGGCCAATGCCGTTGCCGCGGTGAAGGACGCCGATGTGGTGATTACGATGCTTCCCGCCGGCAAGCATGTGCTCTCGGTCTACGAGGACATCGCGCCCAAGGCCAAGCAAGGCGCGCTGTTCATCGACTCCTCGACCATCGATGTCGAATCGGCCCGTAAGGCGCATGCCGTTGCAAGGAAGCATGGTCTGCATTCGATCGATGCACCGGTCTCCGGCGGCACCGGCGGGGCTGCCGCCGGCACCCTCACCTTCATGGCCGGCGGCTCGGGCGAAGCTTTTGCTGCCGCCGAGCCGATCCTCAAGCCGATGGCTGGCCGCATCGTCCATTGCGGCGACGACGGCGCCGGCCAGGCAGCAAAAATCTGCAACAACATGATGCTCGGTATTTCGATGATCGGCGTCGCCGAGGCCTTCGTGCTGGCCGAAAAGCTCGGCCTCTCGCATCAGGCGCTGTTCGATGTCGCCTCGACCTCGTCCGGCCAGTGCTGGTCGCTGACCACCTACTGCCCGGTGCCCGGCCCGGTGCCGGCATCTCCGGCCAACAGGGATTACAAGCCTGGCTTTGCCGCGGCACTCATGCTGAAGGACCTGAAACTGTCGCAGGAAGCCGCGCAAAGTGCCGGCGCGGTGACGCCGATGGGGGCCGAAGCAGCCCAGCTCTATGCGCTGTTCAACGCCCAGGGAAATGGCGGCGCCGATTTCTCAGGTATCATAAATTTCCTTCGTGGCAATTCTCTATAAGTTTCGAATTTTGCAGCGGTTTTATCGATTTTTCTTGCACGAGAAATTTGCAAATTTAGATTTGCTTAAGCTCTCGATAACCCGACGGTAACGATGTGCCTATACAACGGACGGCGAGGCGGACATATCGCATCCGCCCGGCGCTCCGGATCAGGTCTCGCGTACCGGAGCCCGTAAGTTTCGCAAGTGTATTGTTGGCGAAACGCCATGCGTATCTGGCAAAGCCGCGTTCCCGATGGGACGCGGTTTTTGCGTTTCTGGGAACTATTGCTGCGGCGTCCAGTTATATTTTGGTTGCCGTGCCTGGACTGCCGATGTGATCCTCGTCAACCAGCACGATTGGCGCCCCTCCAGCCATGATGACAAGCAGGCGCAGGTTCCATTTCCCAGCGTTGCGCACGGCATGCGACATCACCCAGCCCCATCCACGGCTACCGTGGACAGGAATGCTGAGCTGGGCGTCGCCCAAGCCGTTTCCGAAGATCTGAACGCTGCCGACCACCCAATAGCCGGCGTCAATATCTTCACCAAGCGCGGCCTTGACACGGTCATCGACGCGCACCGTCTCCATGGTTAGCCGGTAGGCGTCGCTATTCTTCATCATGCGAGGGACGACGGCGATCACGGCGGCAATGCTGAAAAGCGAGATGACGAACAGGCTGAACCCGGCGATCGCCCAGTTGCGTTGCACCCTTCGAAAATGCTCGGCATCGCGCCAGGATACATTCTGCCACGCCCAGCGGCTGCCCTTGGCGCCCAGCACGAAGAGCATGACGATGTTGACCAGTGGGACGAACATCAGCAGCGCGATGAATGTGTTGTTGGCGAGGCCCCAGATCCAGTTGAGGAAAAACGCGCCCCAGTTCCAGCGGTCGAGTTCTGGCGGAATGTCGGCGGGCTGGTTGAGCGGTTGTACTGCCATCATCTCCCCCATCGGCAAAGACTGCCTCGCGGGAGTCTAGCGCAGGCGTGGCCAAACCGGAAACCGGCTTTCACCCCCTCGCCAAGTCGGACAGGCCGAAGCCTCAATCAGCCTTTCGACGACAGCCGGCGAAAATTCGCTTTCACCGCGCGGCTGGCGGGTCTCAGCGCAGCGCTGACCGAATTCGCCGCCGCGGTGCCGTTGAACAGCGACGGCGTGCGGCCGGAGAGGATCTCGGGCCAGAAGCGCGCGGCCGACTGGAACAGCGCCATTTGCGCGGCAAACGCGCCTTCGGCAACAGCCGTAGCTTTCTCCTGCACCGCGCGTACGGTTTCAGGGCTCCAGCCCCGGCCGCTCTGTGCGTCCGCGGCCATCAGCGGCAGGCGCATCATCGCCACCAGCGGCGCCAGCATCAAATCCTGGCCTATCCCGGCCGCCTCCAGCACCCGCCGGCTCTTGCCTGTCTTTGTCATGAAAATCCTGACCCCAATGCAGCCGGTCTTGGCCGGTCCCGCAACACTACGCGCGACGAGGGATATTCGTTCCCTTTTATCGCCACGGAAGTTGCGTTTGAGGCCGGACGCCCGGATTTGCAGGGCGCCCGGCGATCGTTCCGCCTACTTCTTGCGCAGATCCGCTTGCGCCAGATCCAACGCCCTGGCGATGCGCTCGCAAGCCATGTCGATCGTCTCGCGTGTCCAGATCAGCGGCGGCGACAGGATCATCGTGTCGCCGGTGGCGCGCAGCATCAGGCCCTGGGCGATAGCGTGGTCGCGAATGGTGACGGCGGCACTGCCCGCCGGCAGGAAACGCTCCTTGGTCGCCTTGTCCTTGACAATCTCGATCGCCCCCATCAGCCCGATCGAACGCACCTCGCCGACCAGCTCGTGGCCGGCAATGCGCTCCTGCAGCGCCTGGGCGAAATAAGGTCCGGTGTCGTTCTTGACCCGGTCGACCAAGCCCTCGCGCTCCATGATCTCAAGGTTCTTCAGCGCCACCGCGCAGGCCACGGGGTGACCGGAATAGGTATAGCCGTGGTAGAACTCGCCACCTTTTTCGACCAACGTCGCAGTGATGCGGTCGCCGACCAGCAGGGCCGAAAGCGGCTGATAGCCTGAGGTCAGCGCCTTGGCTGTGGTGATGGTGTCGGGCTCGATGCCGAAGGTCTGCGCGGCGAACCATTCGCCGGTGCGGCCATAGCCGGTGATGACCTCGTCCAGCATCAAAAGCACATCGTATTTGCGGCAGATGCGCTGCACTTCCGGCCAGTAGCTAATCGGCGGGATTTTCACCCCGCCCGCCCCCATCACCGGCTCGCCGATGAAGGCCGCAACCTTGTCGGCCCCGGCCTCGAGAATGGCGTCCTCGACGGCCTTTGCCGCGCGCAGGCCGAAATCATGGTCGCTTTCGCCGGGCAGTGCGAGCTCATAGGCATAAGGCATCATCACATGGACGATGTTGGGAACAGCGCCGCCGAGCTGCTTGTGCATCGGTTCCATGCCGCCCAGCGAGGTGCCGGCGATGGTCGAACCGTGATAGCCCATCTTGCGCGAGATGATACGGTTCTTCTCGGGCTTGCCTTCCAGCGCCCAATAGTGGCGCACGAGCCGCAGCGCCGTGTCGTTGGCCTCCGAACCGGAGGAGCCGTAAAACACCTGGGCGATGCCCTTTGGCGCCAGCTCCGCCAGCTTCTTCGACAACAGCACCGGCGTCGGCGTCGAGCATTTGAAGAATGAGTTATAGTAGGGCAATTCCTTTATCTGCGCGTAAGCCGCGTCGGCCAGCTCGTCGCGGCCGTAGCCGACATTGACGCACCACAGCCCGGCCATGCCGTCGAGGATCTCGGTGCCGTCGGCATCGTAGATAAACGGGCCGTTGGCATGGGTGATGATACGCGAGCCGGTCTCGCGCAATTCCTTGTGGTCGGTGAAGGGATGCAGATGATGCGCGGCGTCGATCTGCTGAAGCTGCTTCAGCGAATAGTTCTGATAGGTCATGTCTGGATCTTTCCTCTGAAATCATTCCGGCGGCGCCGGGGCGAATTCGTCAGAGGATAGCAGGTGGTGAATAGCCAATGCGGGCGCACAACCGCAAAAGCTCGGCGCGCAGCGTGCGCGGTGACGGTGTCACCGCGACCCGAAATACGCGAGCCCCGAAGGCGCTGACCAAGATCCTGACAAGAGCCATGGCCGCACCTTAGAGCAAAGGCTAGTCGAGGTGAACCACCCTTTGCTTGGCCCACGACGGCATCCGTCTAGGCTTTGGCGGACAGCGCCCTTTGCAGGAAGACGTATTTCATCGCCGTTTGCGCCGCCTGCGGCCGGCGATCGCCGCGCCCGCCATGGCCGCCCTCGGTCTCCTCGAAGAACAGCGTCCTGCCGTGGCCGGCTTCCTGCAATCGCGCCGCCATCTTGCGGGCATGGCCGGGATGGACGCGATCGTCCGCGGTCGACGTCGTCAACAGCACCGGCGGATAGGCGGCATCGCCCGATACATGCTGGTAGGGCGAGTAGGCGGCCAGCCACTTGGCCTCTTCCGGTTGCGACGGGTCGCCATATTCGCCCATCCACGAGGCGCCGGGCGGCAGTTGGGTGTAGCGCAGCATGTCGAGCAGCGGCACCTCGATGATGACGGCGCCGAACAGCTCGGGATGCTGGGTCAGAGAAACGCCGGTCAGCAGACCACCATTCGAACCGCCCTGGATGCCGAGCGAGCCGGCCGTTGCGATGCCGCGCTTGACGACATCCTGCGCCACCGCGGCGAAATCGTCGAAGGCATTCTGGCGATTGCCCTTCAGCGCCGCCTGGTGCCAGGCCGGTCCGAACTCGCCGCCGCCGCGGATGCAGGCCTGGACATAGGCATTGCCCTTTTCCAGCCACAGCCTGCCGCGCACGCCGGCATAGCCGGGCAGCAGCGGCACTTCGAAACCGCCATAGCCGTAGAGCAGCGTCGGCACCGGACCTTTCTGGTCCCGCCGCCTGACGACGAAATACGGGACCATCGTGCCGTCCTTCGAACGCGCCTCGAACTGTTCGGAAATCAGCGGCGCTGCATCGAAACGCGCCGGCTGCGACTTCACCGTGGCCAGCGTCTCGCCATCGTCGTCCGACCAGATGATCGAGCTCGGCGTCAGGAAATCGGTGAAGGAGAAGGAAACGCTGGAGCCGAAATGCTCGGCATGGGCGATCCCGACATTGCCGTTTTCGGGCAACGCCACCGGCTTGAGCGACCAGCGTTTCCCAATGCGCTCGGCGACGATGACCTTGCCGCGCACATTGTCCATCAGGTTGATGAACAGCCGGTCCTGCGTACGGGCAATGCCGGCGATGGACACGCGATGCGCCGGCTCGAGCATGGTTTCGACAGGTCCCAGTTCACCGGTCTCGATCCAGCGTTCGAAATCCAGGGAATAGAGCCCGTCAGGTTGGCACCCGGTGCCGTCGGGTGCGGTCCACAGGCTGCGCACGCTGAACACAAACCGGCCCTTGAACAGTGCGGTGTCGGTAACATCGTCGGGCAGCGGGATGCGCCGGTTCTCGCCCGATGGCAGGCGCAGGAAGCTGTGCGAAGAAAAGAAGGCGATCGCGCGGGCCAGAAACAAATACTGTCTGTCGCCGTCATATTCGACCCCGACGCCGGCCGCGAGGTCCTGCTTCTCCGCCTCGAAGATCGGCGTCGCGTCTTCCAGGCGCGTGCCGCGCTTCCACAGCTTCACGACGCGCGGATACCCGGACTGGGTCTTGTCCTCTTCCTCGAAGGCGGCCGAGACAAGGACGGTGTCCTTGTCCAGCCAGGAAAAGCCGGACTTGGAGGCGGGAGCCCTGAAGCCGCCCTCGACAAAGGATCTGGCCTCAATGTCGAATTCGCGCATTTCGCTGGCATCGCCGCCATCCGGCGACATCGCCACCAGGCAAAGATTGAAATCGGGATAGAGGCGGCTGGCGCCGCTGAACACCCACTTCACACCCTCCCTGGCCGACAGCACGTCGAAGTCGATAATCGTTTCCCAGTCCGGCTTCTCGGTCTTGTAGGAGGCGACCGTCGTGCGGCGCCAGAGGCCGAGCACGTTGGCCTTGTCCTGCCAGAAATTGTAGACATGGCCGTTGAGCGCAGCGCCGACCGCGATGTTGTCTTCGGCCGTCATCAGGTCGAGCGCGGTCTCGAACGCTGCCTGGTAGGACGGGTCGCCCTGCAACTGGCCGACCGTCAGCTCATTCTGGCGGTGCACCCAGTCGAGCGACTCCTTGCTGGTGCGGTCCTCCAGCCAGAGGAAACTATCGTCCGCAGCGGCATCCGTCTGGCGTCTTGTCGTCGATTGGGTCACGCGTGGTCTCCAAGCTATTGGCGGGCGGCGCTGCCTACATCGCGTCCCAGGCGGTTTTATTCAAGATGGTGACGTGAGGTCATCAGCACCGACGGGAGTAAGCCCTGTCTCTGGGAAAGCCTGTCAGGCGTTTTGGCGCTTGAAGGATCGGTAGAGCGCAAAGCTCACCAGCAGCGCATCGAGGCCGGCGATGACGACAGGCAGGCCGAGCGGACCGATGACCTGCATCAGCGCACCGGCACCAGGTGGTCCGACAATGCCGCCGGCGCCCCACATCAGCGCGAAGGCGGCGTTGCCGGCGACCAGCACCGTTCCCTTGAAGCGGCTGCCGAGTTCGACCAGCGCCATGGTGTAGACGCCGTAGCCGACCGCGCCCATCACCACCAGCACCGGCCACACCAGCGGCGTGGTGATCAGCACCGGCAGCGACAACGCACACGCCGCCGTCGCCAGTGCGCAAAAGACGATCATCGCCCGGCCGCCGAAACGTTCGGCCATCAGCCCGAGCGGAACCTGCAGAAGGATGTTGCCGGCCGACAGCGCCGTCACCAGCGCCGCGAGCTTTGCCTCGGGAAGCGAATAGCCGGCGCCGAAGACCGGGATCAGCGCATAGGTGCTCTGCTGCACCGCCGCCGAAACCAGCACCGCCAGCAGCAGTGCCGGCGCCAACCTGGCAAAGCCGAAAAGGCCGCTGGCGGGCTGACCGTCATCCTCGAAGCCGGTCAGCTTCGACGACAGCGCGCGCAGGATCAGCGCGCAGAGCCCAAAGCCTGCTATCGCGGCAATGAAGGGCGGCCATCCCGAGGCACCGACGGTGATCAGGATGAGCGGCCCGGCCGCGTAGCCGGCGCCCATCAGCGCATTGAACACGCCCATCACCCGCCCGCGCCGCGACGGCGGCGCCAGCGACAGTGCCCACACTTCGCCAAGCACATAGAGCGGGTTGATGACCACGCCGACGAGAAAGCGGATGACGAACCAGGCGACCCAGTCCTGCAAATAGCCGATCCCCAGAAAGCACAGCGCCCCGATCAGCGAACAGCCGACAGCGAGGTTGCGGGCGCCGAACAACCGCACGGCCGCCGGCACGAAGGACGCCGACAGGATCAGGCCGACCGGCATCATAGCGGCGGAAAGGCCAATCAAAGCCGGCGACATGCCTTGGCGCTGCATCAAAAGCGTGAACAGCGGATAGCTTAAGCCTTGCGCGGCGCCGAACATGGCAAGTGCCGCGGTGACGCCGGCCAGCGCCACCCATTGCGTCGCCGCTTCGCCCTCGCTCGAATCGGTCGCGGCCATGCTGCCTTTCCAGTGAATTGCCGACCCACCAGCGGCAAACCACTGAGCTAGCGGTTCGTTTTAGGGAAAGGAAGAGCCGCGGACGAAATCCCCTTGCGCCAAGCGGCTCAGTGGGCGCGTCCTGTCAGCCTGTTCCGTCAGGCTTGTCAGCTGTCGCAAACTGCCCTTCGATCATGTCGCTTCCCTCGTCCTAGTGGTCGCCGCCTCCGCAATAGCCTGCAGTCAGCCGGTCCATTATGCCGCCCGCTGCAAGCATTGTACGAGGACCACCATGACCGCTGCCCTGCACCCAGCCGAACCGCCTCTGGCAACCGACCGCGCCCGTCGCGGTGGCCGTGCGGGCAAGCGCGCCGGCGGCTCGGCCGCTTTCGAGCAGCCGGCTTTCCGGCAGCTGAGAAACCCGCTGACGCCGACCAAGCTGGTCTCCGACGACGAGCTGGAATCGATCCACCTCGCCTCGCTGCGCGTCTTGAGGGAGATCGGCGTCGACGTGCTGCACGACGAAGCCCGCCGCATCATGAAGCAACATGGGGCCGACGTGACCGAAGGCAGCGAGCGGGTGCGCTTCGACAGCGACATGATCCTCGATCTGATCTCGAATTGCCCGTCGGAATTCACGCTGCATGCCCGCAATCCGGCGCACAATGTCCGCTTCGGCGGCAACAATGTGATCCTGTCTATGATGGCCTCGGCGCCGAACTGTTCCGACCTCGACCGCGGCCGCCGCCCGGGCAACCAGGCCGACTACCGCAACTTCCTGCGCCTGGCGCAGATGCACAACATCCTGAACTGCACCGGTGGCTATCCGGTCGAGCCGACCGACATTCACCCGTCGGTGCGCCATCTCGAATGCATCCGCGACCTTGCCACGCTGACCGACAAGGTGTTCCACATCTATTCGCTCGGCAAGGAACGCAATGTCGACGGCATCGAGATCGCCAGGATCGCGCGCGGCATCAGCCACGAGCAGATGCTGGAAGAGCCGTCCGTCTTCACCATCATCAACACCAATTCACCGCTGAAGCTCGACGTGCCGATGATGGAAGGCATCATCCAGATGTCGAGCAAGGGCCAGGTCGTCGTCGTCACGCCCTTCACCCTGTCCGGCGCCATGGCGCCGGTGACCATTGCCGGCGCGCTGGTGCAGCAGAATGCCGAGGCGCTGTCGGGCATAGCCTTTGCGCAGATGGTGAAAAAAGGCGCGCCGGTTGGCTATGGCGGCTTCACCTCCAATGTCGACATGAAGTCCGGTTCGCCGGCCTTCGGCACGCCCGAATACATGAAGGCACAGCTGGTCGGCGGCCAGCTTGCCCGCCGCTACAAGATCCCCTACCGCACCTCCAACACCTGCGCAGCCAACACGGTGGACGCCCAGGCCGCCTATGAAAGCGTGTTCTCTTTGTGGGGCGCCATCCAGGGCGGCGGCAATCTGATGATGCACGGCGCCGGCTGGCTGGAAGGCGGCCTGCGCTGCTCCTACGAAAAGACCATCCTGGACATCGACCTGTTGCAGATGGTGGCAGAATTCCTGACCCCGCTCGACCTCTCCGACGAGGCGCTCGGCTTCGACGCCATCCAGTCGGTCGGCCCCGGCGGCCATTTCTTCGGCACCCAGCACACGCAGGACCGCTACAAAACCGCCTTCTACTCGCCCATCCTCTCCGACTGGCGCAATTTCGAGACCTGGGCGGAAGCCGGCTCGCCGACCGCACTGGAAAAGGCCAACAAGGTTTGGAAGGAACGGCTGGCGTCCTACGAGGAACCCTATATGGACCCGGCGATCCGCGAAGAACTAAACGACTTCGTCGAAAAGCGCACGTCCGAAGGCGGCGCACCGACCGATTTCTGAACGACACAGAGCGCAGCGTTCGTCACGCCGCTGGCCAACACCTGATTCAATTTACCCAAAAACGGATCTACCTTTATGAAATCTCACGTAAAAGCAGTTGTTATCGGCGGCGGCGTCGTCGGCTGTTCGGTGCTCTACCATCTGGCCAAGGCCGGCTGGACCGACATCATGCTGATCGAGCGCTCGGAGCTCACCTCCGGCTCGTCCTGGCATGCCGCCGGTGGCTTCCATACGCTGAACGGCGACCCGAACGTCGCCAAGCTCCAGGCCTACACAGTCCAGCTGTACAAGGAGATCGAGGAGATCTCCGGCCAGTCCTGCTCGCTGCATCTGACCGGTGGCGTGATGATGGCCGATACGCCCGAGCGCATGGATTTTCTTCGCCTGGCCCACGCCAAGGGCCGCTATCTCGGCATGGACACCGAGCTGATCACGCCCTCCGAGGCCAAGGCGATGTTTCCCCTGATGGACGAGACGAATTTCGTCGGCGCGATGTGGGATCCGGTCGAAGGCCATCTCGATCCCTCCGGCACCACGATTGCCTACTCCAAGGCGGCCAAGAAACTCGGCGCCGAGATCGTGCTGCGCAACCGCGTCGTCGACCTGACGCAGCAGCCCGACGGCACCTGGAATGTCGTCACCGAACAGGGCACGGTTCATGCCGAGCATGTCGTCAATTGCGGCGGCCTGTGGGCGCGCGAGATAGGCCGCATGGTCGGCGTCGAACTGCCGGTGCTGGCGATGGAGCATATGTACCTGCTCACCGAGCCGATGCCGGAGGTCGAGGAGTTCAACAAGTCGACCGGACGCGAGATGATAGGCGTGCTGGACTTCAAGGGCGAGATCTACACCCGCCAGGAGCGCAACGGCATCCTGCTCGGCACTTATGAAAAGGCCTGCAAGCCGTGGTCGCCGGTCAACACGCCGTGGGATTTCGGCCATGAACTCTTGCCGCCGGACCTCGACCGTATCGCACCGTCGCTGGAGATCGGCTTCAAGCACTTCCCCGGCATCGAGAAGGCCGGCATCAAGCAGATCATCAACGGTCCGTTCACCTTCGCGCTCGACGGCAACCCGCTGGTCGGACCGGTGCAGGGCCTGACCAATTTCTGGTGCGCCTGCGCCGTCATGGCCGGCTTCAGCCAGGGCGGCGGCGTCGGCCTCGCACTTTCGAACTGGATGGTGCATGGCGACCCGGGCTTCGACGTCTGGGGCATGGATGTCGCCCGCTTCGGCGAGTGGGCCGGCCTGCGTTACACCAACGCTAAGGTGCGCGAAAACTATTCGCGCCGCTTCTCGATTCGCTTCCCCAATGAGGAATTGCCGGCAGCGCGCCCGGCGCAGACCACGCCGCTCTACGACACCATGCTCGCCAACAACGCCGTCATGGGCGACAGCTGGGGTCTGGAAACCCCGCTATGGTTCGCGCCGAAGGGCAAGGAGCCGAAGGACATCGTCTCCTTCCACCGTTCCAACGATTTCAGCCCGATCGGCGAGGAAGTACGCGCCACGCGCGAACGTGTCGGCGTTACCGAGATCGCCAACTTTGCCAAATACGAAGTGTCGGGATCTGCGGCTGAGGATTTCCTCAACCGGCTGATGACCAACCGGATGCCGAAGATCGGCCGCATCGTGCTGACGCCGATGATCAACGAATTCGGCAAGCTGATCGGCGACTTCACCATCGCCAAGGCCGGTGAAGATCGCTTCATGATCTGGGGTTCGTCGGCCGCGCAGAAATACCACATGCGCTGGTTCGAAAAGCATTTGCCTAGGGATGGGGTGCGTATCCATCGCTTCGACCAGACGCTGGTCGGTCTTTCGATCGCCGGCCCAAAATCGCGCGACCTCCTGCAGAAGTTGGTCGATGTCGACATCTCAACAAAAGCCTTCCGCTTCATGGATTTCCGCGAAATGGCCGTCGGCGGCGCGCCCTGCATGGTCAACCGCATCACCTACACCGGCGATCTCGGCTATGAGATCTGGATGGCGCCCGCCTATCAGCGCCTGGTCTACAAGGCGATCAAGGACGCCGGGGAAGAGTTCGGGCTGGTCGATTTCGGCATGCGCGCCCTGCTGTCGATGCGCCTGGAAAAGAACTTCCCGACCTGGTTCCGCGAGCTTCGGCCGATCTACGGGCCGTTCGAAGGCTCGATGGACCGCTTCATCAAGCTCGAGAAGAACGACTTCATCGGCCGTGAAGCAGCCGCCAAGGAACAGGCGGAAGGCCCAAAGCTGCGCCGTGTCTCTTTCATCGTCGATGCGACCGATGCCGACGTGATGGGCGACGAGCCGATCTGGGCCAAGGTCAGCAAGGATTACGGCACGGTCGAAAAGCCGCATGGTTACGGCGCGCCGCGTTTCGACACGGCGGGCAAGGAGGTCCGCGGTTCCAAGGCTGCCGAGGGCGCTTCTGCCGTGCGTGGCATCGTCGATGGCGACTGGCGCGTGGTCGGCTGGGTGACGTCGGGCGGCTATGCGCATCATGTGCAGAAGTCGATGGCGCAGGGCTACGTGCCGGCTGCACTCGCCGAGGACGAAAGCGCTGGCCTGTTCGAGATCGAAATCCTCGGACACAGGCGCCCGGCCCGTATCAATGTCGAGGCGCCATTCGATCCGAGCGGCGAGAAGATGCGGACCTAAAAAGACGACAGCGCGCGTGAGATCGTGTAAGGGGCCTTCGGCAGTTGGCCGCAGGCTTTTCCCGCGATGAGAAGACGATCCCCTTGCACTATCTAGAGAAATGGACGGACTGGCTCTGCAACGGCAAGGTCGGTCCCTTCAACGCTGCGCTCTTCTGTCTCGCGGTCTACTGCCTCGTCCAGATCGCGGTGATGACGCTGTCATCCCATATCGTCGGAACCGGTGTCGGCGTCGACGATTCCGAACAGCTGATGTACATGCGCTATCTCTGGGCCGGCTACGGCGGCTCGCAGCCACCGCTTTACACATGGCTTGCCCGTCTCGTCGCCGCCGTGGTCGGAACGAATATCCTCGCGCTCAAGATCGTGAAATACCTCTTGATCGCCGGGGCACTGGCGTCGTCCTTCCTTGCCGTGCGCCGGCTGGGCTATTCCAGCCGGGCTGGCGCCGCCGCGATGTTCGGCCTGCTTTTGTTTCCGCAGATGGTGTGGGAGATGCAGCATGCCCTCACCCACTCTATCGCCGCCTTCTGTTTTTCAGTGGTGCTGTTTCTTGCGCTCGTCGAACTGGTGCAGCGGCGATCGCTGACAGCCTATGTGTTGTTCGGCGTGGCCATCGCGGCCGCCATCCTGTCGAAATACAACAATGTGATTTTTCTCGGCGCGCTGCTGCTGTCCACCCTGTCGCTGCGCGAAACACGCAGCGTGATCCTTAACCGCCAGTTTTTGATCAGCGTGGTGGTGGCGCTGCTGCTTTGCCTGCCGACACTCACCTGGAGCCTGACGCACACCGACCAGTTGCTGTCGCACGCCCGCGGCTTCGGCATGACCAGGGAAAGCGGCGTGATAGCAACGGCCTTCAATGGCATGCGCGGACTGGGTAAAGCGATGCTGTATTTCGCGGTGCTGCCGGTCGGCATATTCGCGGTGGCTTTCCTCATCGCATGGAAGAGGCCCGCGCCAAGTCCGCAACCGACGCCGTGGCCCGAAAAACTGGTGTGGCGCACCATCGCTTTTGCCCTCGCCATCACCATCGTGCTGGTCCTGGCGAGCGGCGCAACGCAGTTTCGCGACCGCTGGATGCTTCCCGTGCTTGTGCTGCTGCCGGTTGCATTGGCCGTGCGAATGGACGCCCGGGGCGACAGGGGACGGAAATGGCAGGACGTCATCGTCTTTGTCGGCGCAACGCTCGCCATCCTGGTGCTGCCGGTGACCTGGTACGCGCACCTTTATGGCGGCAGCAGCCGAGGCAGCATGGTGCGCATGGACTACAAGGCTCTCTACGCCCAGCTGACGGCAAACGGACCAGTCCGCACAACGATATCGAGCTGGCACTGGTTGGGAAATCTGCGTGTCATCGATCCCGATCTCATCGTCCTCGATGAAGAGTTGCCGGACTTCAGCCAGTTGCTGAAAGAGCCGGCGGTGCTCGTCACGACGAACGACAAGGAGGATGTCGAGGCCGTCCACGAACTGCTGGATCAGGCTGGCTATGTGGCGGACGGCCCGCCGCAGCAGCTTGCTGTGCCGCAGCTGTTCGGCAGCGACCCGCCCACTCGCATAGTGACGGTCACGCGGCTGAAGAAAGTGGCCGCAGGCGCAGCCCCACAATAGCATCGGCAGGGAGGCCTCGGGTGGAAAAGCAAGGGTTCGGTCATCACCGCAAGATCATGCCGTTCGAGCCGGGCTCGGTCGAGGCGCTGCGCGATGCCTCGCGCCGGAAGGCGGCGTCGCTGAACCAGCATGTTCTGGGCTATGGCGCGCTGGCTGAGACCGAATGGCAAGCAGCAGGCATCGCAGCGCCCGACCTTGCCGCGATGCGCCAATACCGGCTCGAGCGCATCCGCATTGAACTAAAGCGCCGCGGCTATGCCGGCGCCCTGCTCTACGACCCGGTCAACATCCGCTACGCCACCGATTCGACCAACATGCAGCTCTGGGTCGCGCACAACCCGACCCGCCACTGCTTCGTCGCCACCGAGGGACCGGTGGTGCTGTTCGACTATTTCTCCTGCGAACATCTGTCCGACCATTCCGGCGTCGTCGACGAGGTGCGGCCGGCAGTATCGTGGATGTATCTCTATAGCGGCGAACTGACCGAACAGAAGGTCCGCCGCTGGGCTGCCGGCATCGCCGATCTGGTCAGGGAACATGGCGGCGGCAACAGCCGCATCGCCGTCGACCACATCAACCCGGAAGGCGTCGAGGAACTCGCCCGGCTCGGTATTGCCATCGGCAATGGCGAAGCGGTGATGGAAAATGCGCGGCTGATCAAGTCGGCCGACGAAATCCTCGCCATGCGCCGCGCCATCGTCGCTTGCGAAGCGGCAATGGGCGAGATGGAGAAGGCGCTAAAGCCGGGCATCTCCGAAAACGAATTGTGGGCCGAACTGCACCGCGGCAATATTGCGCGCGGCGGCGAATGGATCGAAACCCGGCTGCTGGCGTCAGGGCCGCGCACCAATCCGTGGTTCCAGGAATGCTCGTCGCGTGTCATCGAGGAAGGCGACCTCGTCGCCTTCGACACCGACCTGATCGGCCCCTACGGCTTCTGCGCCGACCTGTCGCGCACCTGGCTGTGCGGCGATGCAAGGCCGTCGAACGAACAGCGCGACCTCTTCCGCATCGCCGCAGACCAGATCGCCCAGAATACCGCACTGATGCAGCCGGGCACCTCGTTCCGCGACCTGGTCGAGCGCTCCGTGGTGCCGCCGGGAGACTGCTTCCCGACCCGCTACGGCGTGCTCTATCATGGCGTCGGTCTGGCCGACGAATATCCGACCCTGCCGCATGCCAGCGACTGGACGCCGGACACGCCGGACGGTGTGCTGGAGCCGGGCATGGTGCTGTGCGTTGAAAGCTATGTCGGAAGGCTGGGCGGGCGTGAAGGCGTCAAGATCGAGGAACAGATCCTGATCACCGAGACCGGCAATGAGAAGCTCTCAACCTACCCGCTGGATGCGAGGCTTCTCGGCTAGCCCGGCAAGCGCTTCCCGCAGCGCCCTGACGGTCTTTTCGGGCGTCGTCCTGGCAGTGATGAACGGCAGGCCTTTGCGCCGGGCCGTCCAGCCGACGACCACCACCTTTTGTGCGGCAGGCTCGAAACGCCGCGCCAGCGCCCAGCTTTCGCAGTCGATCGCGGCGACATCCGCCCAACCCTCGGCAACGGCGACGATCGAGTCGCGATGGCCGCCGCTTTCGCTGCGTGAGGCAAAGATGTCGAGACTTTCGCCCAGCGCCTCCAGATCGCGAGTCGGCGCGATGATGCCGGACATGGAATCGAGGCTGTTGAAGGTGAAGCGCTTGCCACGGATC
Organism: Mesorhizobium sp. 128a; assembly: GCF_053848025.1. NCBI lineage: Bacteria > Pseudomonadati > Pseudomonadota > Alphaproteobacteria > Hyphomicrobiales > Phyllobacteriaceae > Mesorhizobium > Mesorhizobium sp. 128a. The sequence goes on from NZ_JBSPKY010000008.1 coordinate 205,012, forward strand.
AGCGCGAGCGGCAGGACGGCCTTGCCGTCCGCTGGCGAGCGAACCTGTGGCCCCTCGCCTGTCCGCATCACCAGCGCGCTCGAATAGAGCTCGCCCTGACCGCCCTCGTAGGCATCGTAGCTCGGCTGCCCGACCACCTGCACATGGCTGGACAGGCCAAGCTCCATTGGCCCCCAACAGGTCTGCGCGAACAACAGCGCCGGATGCAGCCAGAGCTTATGGAAATCGAGTTCGTTCGGCGGCAGCGTCGCAGGGTCGGGCGCGATCAGCTTTCCCTGGGCATCGCGGATGCCGCCCGGCACCGCTGGCAGGTCACCATTGCGGCGCATGATTGTCTGCGGCGCGCCGATGCCTTGTTGGCGGAAGGCCTCGCGCAATGCTGCCCATTGCGCGTCGACCTCGCCGCGCGCTTCGGGCCAGTCATACATAGGCAATGCCGCAATCAATTCACTCATGCCGATATCAAATCATCATGCCTAGAGAAACGCTCGCAAAAACGCGGCGCCCAATCAGAATTGGCCGACACGCATTTCTGATGCCTCGGAATTATTCCTTGGGCGGCTCGGCGGGAACCGGCGCGCTTCCGAGCCCGCTGACGCTACGCGCCCTGATGCGCGGCTTGAACGCCCTGCCCGGCTCGGCCTGGCGCCGCAGCACCGGGTGCACGATCGGCTCCTTGGCCTTGAAGGCGTGGGCTTTGATCAGCGCGAAATAGTTCGGGTAGGCATAGCCGTTGTTCATCTTCAGCCACTCGTCGCGGCGGTCGGCAAACAGCTTCGGCAGCTTGTACCAGGCCACCGTCGGGGTCTTGTGGTGGACGAAGTGCAGATTGTTGTTGAGGAACAGGAACGACAGCGGCGAGCGCTCGATGATCACCGTGCGGCCTTCAGGGTGCTCGGACCACTGATGTTCGGCGAAGGTGCGGACGGCGATCAGCGACTGACCGAGCCAGACCGGCCCCAGAATGTAGAGCCATACGGGGATGCCGAAGCCGAACTGTACGACCGGCAGCACGATGGCGAGGCCGATCGCATGCAGCAGCCACGCCTTGCCGATCACCTTGTCGCCGGCAATGACATGCTTGGCATCGTCGATGAAGAAACCGATGCAGGACAGCCAGGGGCCGAGGAAGAAGCGGCCGGTCATGGTGTTGTTGATCTTGAGCAGGAATTTCATCGCCGGCGGCAGATCGTCATGCATCCACAGCGCCTGGTAATAGCTCTCGGGATCGTCGAGCGGATCTGTCAGGCGCTCGTCGGCGTGGTGGCGCAGGTGAAGCGTCTTGAAACGGCGGAACGGCCAGACCAGGCCGATCGGCAGGAAGACGAAGGCTTCGTTTATCAGCGCGCTGCGCGTCGGATGGCCATGCAGCACTTCGTGCATGATCGACGACTGCAAAGCCAGGATGAAGCCGAGGAGAGCGAGAGCCAGGATCGGGTAAGAGGGCCAGAGCAGGAGCCCGGTGGCAAGCCACGTTCCGTAACAGAAGATGGCGAGGACCACGGTCGGCCATTCGATGGTCGCTGCGTTGCGTCGCTTGATGCTCTTGCCTGCCATGCTATCGACCACTGTCCCTCAGTCGCCGGAACCCCAATTGATTCCTGACAGCATTGTGTCAGGAGACGTGATTCCACTCAACGAGACAAAGTGTACAAAATGTTGCGATTGCGCATTTTTGACCGCACATGTTAGACATTGTAAACAACCTTAGGGATTCATTTACGCCTAGAGCGCTGATTCGACGGCTCTGGCGCAAATTTTTCCTCTAAGAGCGCGGAGGACGAACAGTGGACAAACGGGATCTGTCAGCCATCTTTCGGGAGCGTCTCAAGCTGCTCCTGACACGGTCCGACCTCAACCAGTCGGCCTTCGCGTCAGCAGTCGGCATCGATCGATCGGCGCTGTCGCAACTGATGTCGGGCGCCTCGACGCGGCTGCCGCGCGCCGAAACGCTGCTCAACATCGCCGCCGAATTCAAAGTGTCTCTGGATTGGCTGCTTGGCCTCTCCCAGGACGAAGGCGTCACTGGCGAAATCCGCGAAAGCCTTGAGATCGAGGAGGCGCCCGACGGTTTCGACCGCACGCTGCTCGCCAAATGGTTCGCGGAAGCCGCAGGCACCAAGATCCGCTATGTCCCGGCCGGAATTCCCGATCTTCTGCGCACACGCCAACTGGTCGACTACGAAGCCAACATCACCAACCGCAGCCGTCTGGCGCAGGCCAGCGAGACCCAGTACCGGATTGAGTACAACCGCCGCCCGGAGACCGATATGGAGGTCTGCATGCCGCGCCACACCCTGGAGATTTTTGCTCGCGGCCTGGGCGTCTGGGACCGTTTTCCAGAAGCAGACCGGCGGCAGCAGCTCGCCCATATGGCGACGCTGCTTGACGATCTCTACCCGACCTTCAGGCTGTTTCTCTATGATGGCCGTATGCGCTATTCGGTCCCGCTGACCATCTTCGGTCCCTATCGCGCCGCCATCTATGTCGGCGACATGTATGTGGTGCTGAACGCCACCCAGCCGGTCCAGGCGCTGACCCGGCATTTCGACAATCTGATCCGTGCCGCCGACGTCAACCCGCATGAGGCGGCAAGCTACGCGCGCAATCTGGCCGGCGCCTCATTTCCATCAGGTTCTGCCTGACCGCCAATGCCCCTTGAAAGGTGCGCCGCGCGGCAATCATGGGGTCGCAAATACATTGACTGGACATAAAGACTTCTTTATATCCTTATTCCATTCGAAAATCTGAAAGCCGATCCGATGACCGCGACCAATCCCATCGATGCACTGCTGGCCGAAAAGGGTGTGCTGCTCGCTGACGGCGCCACCGGCACCAATCTGTTCGCGATGGGCCTGGAGGCCGGTGAAGCGCCCGAGTTGCTCAACGAGACGGCGCCTGACACCATCACCAGCCTGCACCAGAATTTCGTCGATGCCGGCGCCGACATCATCCTGACCAACTCCTTTGGCGGCACCCGCCACCGGCTGAAGCTGCATCATGCACAGGACCGCGTGCATGCGCTGAACAAGCGCGCCTCAGAGATCGCCCGCGCAGTCGCCGACAAGGCCGGCAGGAAAGTCATCGTCGCCGGCTCGGTCGGCCCGACCGGCGAGTTGCTGGTGCCGCTCGGCGCCATGACCTATGAAGAAGCGGTCGAGGCCTTCGCCGAACAGATCGAGGGTCTGAAGGAAGGCGGCGCCGAAGTCGCCTGGATCGAAACCATGTCGGCCCCGGACGAAATCCGCGCCGCGGCCGAAGCCGCCATCCGCGTCGGCTTGCCCTACACCTATACCGGCTCCTTCGACACCGCCGGCCGCACCATGATGGGGCTGCTTCCGAGGGATATCCACGGCGTCGTCGACGGACTTTCCGAGACACCGCTCGGCGTCGGCGCCAATTGCGGTGTCGGCGCTTCCGACATCCTGGCCTCGCTGCTCGACATGACCGAGGCGAAGCCGGAGGCGACCGTGATCGTCAAGGGCAATTGCGGCATTCCGGAATTCCGCGGCACCGAGATCCACTATTCCGGCACGCCGGAGCTGATGGCCGACTATGTCAGGCTGGCGGTCGATGCCGGCGCCAAGATCGTCGGCGGCTGCTGCGGCACCTCGTTCCAGCACCTTGCCGCCATGCGCAAGGCGCTCGACGCACACACCAGGGCGGATCGTCCGACTGTTGCGGCGATCGTCGAGCGCATCGGCCCGATGCGCAACAAGGTGGCGACGGAAAACACCGCCGAGACCAGCGAGGCCCGTCGCGAGCGTCGTCGCAGCCGGGCGTGATATCGGTCAGGAGTTATTCGCTGTTTTCAGCGTAGCGCGATAGCGCCGTGTTGAAATCCACGACGGTGCTGTCGGCATTTCCACCCATCGTCGTCACCAGATCACCCGATGACTGCGGATTGCCGATCTGCTCCAGCATGACGCGGAAGCGGTCGTTGTTCAGCGCCGACATCGCCGTGGTCCTGGCCGCGGCCACATCATTCATGATGCGCCGAGATTCCGCCGAAGGCGCCTGCGAAGCGGTCGACTGAACGTCCCTTGCTGCCGGCATCGAAGTCGCAATGTCTCTGATCTGCAATTCGGCCCCCAAAGCCCTGTATTAGCTCTTCGTAACAAGAGGAAATTGCGATCCCGTTCCGGAATTGCCGCACAATTTAACGATCCGGCATCACCCCCTTTGTTCGAGGCGCGCAGGATCTGTCGAGATTCAGGTCAGGCCGGCATCAGCTGAATATCGGCAAATCCTAAAAACGGCCGGCAGGGTTTCCCCCGCCGGCCTGCCTCACTCGCCCGTGGCCGGCTCCCCCGTATCAGAACGACCCCCGTCTGAAAGGAACCGGCTGTATTGCCACTACCGGTTACCGCCCAGCGCCGAGGCAAGGCGCACAAGCGAAAGGAACTCGGACCTGTACCCAAACGGGTCGGCTCCTCGGGCGGCGGTGGCAATCTCCATGATCCTGTCGTAGCCGAACTTCGCGGTCGCATCCTCGTCGCGCAGCTTCTGGCCGAAGGCTGCGACAGCGACGGAGAAGCGCTGGTCGGTGCTGGCCTGGTCGAACGACTCGACCTCGTTGGCCGATGTCACCGGCGTGGTGATCAGCTTCGAGACGTCTTCGTTCGGCAGCTTGTAGCGGATCTTCACGAAGGCATATTCGTCGGCATTGGCCACACCGCCATTGTTGACGGTCGCCTGGCCGTAGCGCAGCGGATCCATCTGCTCACCGCCACTGCCCTTCGGCGTGATCTCGTAGATGGCAGTGACCGAGTGGCCCGAACCGATATCGCCGGCATCGACGCGGTCATTGTTGAAATCCTCGCGGTTCAAGGCGCGGGTTTCGTAGCCGATCAGCCGGTACTCCGAGACCTTGTCCGGATTGAACTCGACCTGGATCTTGACGTCCTTGGCGATGGTGAACAGCGTCGAGGAAGCATCCTCGACCAGAACCTTTTCGGCCTCGGCCAGCGTGTCGATATAGGCGGCGGTGCCGTTGCCGTTCTGGGCGATGGTCTGCATCATCTGGTCGTTCAGATTGCCGCGGCCGAAGCCGAACACCGACAGGAAGACGCCAGTCTTGCGCTCCTGCTCGATCAACCGCTTCAGATCCTCGTCATCGGTCTGGCCGACATTGAAGTCGCCGTCTGTGGCCAGCATCACACGGTTGATGCCGTCCCTGACGAAGGACTGCTGGGCAAGCTTGTAGGCTTCCTTGATGCCCGCCTCGCCTGCCGTCGAGCCGCCCGGCTGGAGATTGTCGATGGCGTTGAGGATCTTGTCCTTCTCGGTGACCTTCGTCGGCATCAGCACCGTGCCGGCATTACCGGCATAGGTGACGATCGAGATCGTGTCGTCCGCCTTGAGCTTGCTGACCAGCAGCCGGAAAGCCGACTTGAGCAGCGGCAGCTTGTCCGGCTCGTCCATCGAACCCGAGACGTCAATCAGGAAGACCAGATTGGCCTTGGGCTGCTCGACCGGCTTGATGTCGAACCCCTTGATGGCGACGTGCATCAGCTTGGTGTGCCCGTTCCACGGCGTCGGCATGACGCTGACCGTCGAGTTGAACGGCGTCGACGGGGAGTCCGGTCCTTTCCAGTCATAGGGGAAGTAGTTGACCATCTCCTCGACGCGCACCGTATCGGCCTGCGGCAGGTAGCCCTGTTTCAGCGAGCTGCGCACGAAGGAATAGGACGCGGTGTCGACATCGATCGAGAAGGTTGAGACCGGATCCTGAAGTGCCGCATGCAGCGGATTGGTCTTGAAGTCCTCGATGCGGTCGCGGTTTGGCTCCTGCGGCGCAATCTGGTCGGCCGGCAATGTCGAAGGCTGCGCCAGGTACTTGGAATCGGTGGCGCCGGCCATGCGGTCGACCCGCACGGTGCCGGCCGGGGCAGCAGTGCCGTCAAGCGAAAACTCGCGGCTCTCGACCGGCGCGGGCTCGGACGGCAGGCCGCGCCCCAGCGCATCCTGCTGCGCCGGGGCGACAGCAACGGTGGATTCGGACTTCGGCGCCGCCGGCGGCGTCTGAAGGGCCGGAATGGCGTCGCGGCTTCGCGCTTCGGCGTCCGCATCGGCCTTTTTCTGGTTGTCACCCTCGGCAACCGGCGCCTGCTTGTCTTTTCCAGGCGCATTGAGCGCAGGCTTGTCGGCCAGCGTCTCGGTGATCTTCTCGTCGTTGCCGAACGGCGACGGCTGTTCCCTCAGCATATGGAAGGTGGCGTATCCGGCGATCGGCAGGGCGACGAGCCCGGCAATGGCCGGCGTGGCGATGAGTTTCTTTTGCATGATCTCACTCCAGAGCTTGTGTGCTCGTTCCGTGAGACGAAGCCCGCCAGCCGATCCTTGGGTGACGGCAGAAATATTTTCCTGATCATAGGCGCGCATGGCGGCTTCGAAGGCGCGCGCCTTCGCGCTCTCGCCCGGCGCCGGTATTGCTGCGTCGCGCAGCCTGTTGAGTTCGTTGTCGTCGACCATGGTCACACTTCCCCGGCTGAACGCATCAACGTCTTCAGCCGTTTCTTCGCTTCATGGATGTGCCAGGAAACCGTCGTCTCCGAGATTGCCATCGCCTCGGCGGCGGCCGCATGGCTCAAACCTTCGCCATAGACCAGAAGCACTGCATCGCGCTGTTTGTCAGGCAATTGGCGCACCGCTGCCCAGAGCGCCTCGGTGGGATCCTCGGGTTCGGCGGATGCCTCTCCCGATATCATGCTGTAGGTGCCATAGGCTTCGGTCTTGACGTTTTCGCGCGTGGTCTTGCGCATCATGTCGCGCGCCGCGTTCATCGTCACGGAGTACAGCCATGTCGTGAACGCGCCGCCGCCGCGATAGTCGCGGATCGCCTTGCCGAGACGCACGCACACTTCCTGGGCGATGTCTTCTGCATCGGCCTTCCTGCCGCACCAGCGATAGGCGGCGCGATAGACGAAGTCGTAGTGCCGCTCCAGCAATTTGCCGAAGGCACCCCTGTCTCCGCCCTTCGCCCGCCCGATCAATTCGGCGTCGGAGGCTTCACTTTCGTCCAGCATCATCGCCATCATTTGCCTGTAGGACGAAGGCTAATGGCCAATCCTTGGGCTTATGGAAAGATTTTTTTCGGGAGCAACGAATTCAAAGGCGCGACAGGTGCGCTGAGATTCAGGTCAGGCCGAGTCGAGAATGATGGCATTTCGAGAACCGGAGCGGAGCGTACTTAGGTACGCGAGCACCGGAAGCGCAGAAAGCCGTCATTCGCAGGCCGGCCTCACCTGAATATCAGCACACCTGGCCTGCGACCCAGCCGGACGACCAGGCCCACTGGAAATTATAGCCGCCCAGCCACCCCGTGACATCGACGACTTCGCCGATGAAAAACAGCCCCGGCACCGATTTCGCCTGCATCGTCTTCTGGTCCAGCGCGCTCGTATCGACACCGCCCAGCGTCACTTCGGCGGTACGATAGCCTTCGGAACCGGCAGGCTTGATGCGCCAGTCATTGACCGCGGCCTCGATGCTTTTCATCTGCAGGTCGGTCAAGTCAGCAAGATTGCCGTCGATCCCGCTGCGCTCGGCCACCGCTTGCGCAAGACGCTTCGGCAAATGGTTTGCCAGCACCGTCTGCACCGCCTGCCTGCCGTTGACGCGCCTGGCGGCGCGCAGCAGCGCGGCCACCTCCGTTCCAGGCAGCATGGCGACGCGGATCTCGTCGCCCTCGCGCCAATAGGACGATATCTGCAGGATGGACGGTCCGCTCAGACCACGATGCGTGAACAGCATCGCTTCCGAAAACCGCGTCTTGCCGCAGGCGACGTCAGCATCGACGGCATTGCCGGCCAGGGGTGCAAGCCGCTCCAGCGTTCTTGCGTCGAAGGTCAGCGGCACCAAAGCCGGGCGGGTTTCGGCCACAGGCAGGCCGAACTGCGCCGCCAGTTCGTAGCCGAAGCCCGACGCACCCATTTTGGGGATCGACTTGCCGCCGCATGCCACGACCAGCGACCGGCAGGCGACCATTCGGCTGGATAGCGCCAGGGCAAAAACACCTTCCGCTGGCTTGTCGACAGCCCGGACTTGCGTCGACAATGCCAGTTCCACACCCAGGTCCTGCATTTCAGAGACCAGCATGTCGATGATCTGGCGCGCCGAGCCATCGCAAAACAGCTGGCCCAGCGTCTTCTCGTGATAGGCGATGCCGTGGCGTTCGACGAGCCCGATGAAGTCGCGCTGCGTGTAGCGGCTGAGCGCCGAGATACAGAAATGCGGATTGCCCGAGAGAAAATTCTTCGGGCTGGTGTGGATGTTGGTGAAATTGCAGCGGCCACCGCCGGAGATGCGGATCTTCTCGCCGGGCTTCGACGCGTGATCGAGCACCAGAACCGAGCGGCCACGCTTGCCCGCCTCGATGGCGCACATCATTCCGGCCGCACCTGCGCCGATCACGACCACATCGTAGGATTTCATCAGCAAGACTGTTCCCGCTCGACTGCCGCCTTTGCAAACGGCGCTGTGTGCCGTCTCTACCGCTTCGGTGCGTGCGCAGGCAACGTCGTGACCAGCGCTTCTTCAGATCAGCGTTTCGGCAAAGAACCCCAGCAGCCGCTTCCAGTGGCGTTCCGCGCCGCCCTCGTCGTAGGAATTGTGATCGGGCACACACCAGCCATGGCCGGAGCCGACATAATTCTCGATGACATGGTCGACCTCGGCCACCCTCAGCGCTTCGGCCAGCCGCGCCGACTGTTCCGGCGGAAAGCTGCGGTCGACGCCGGCGGTGCCGACATAGACCCGCGCCTTGATCGAAGCCGCCTTGCGATGCGGGCTCTCCGGCGCGTCGCTCGCCAGATTGCCGCCGTGAAAACTCGCGGCGGCAGCGATGCGATCGGGATAGGTGGCCGCCGCATTCAGCGCCCGTCCGCCACCCATGCAATAGCCGACAGTGCCAACCGGCCCGGTGATGCCTTCCGAAGCCAGCGCGTCAAGGAAGGCGCCGCTGTCGCGAATGGTCATCTCCTGCGTCGTGCCGTTGACCAGCGCCATCAGCGCCACCTTCGTTTCCTCGACGGCAAAAGCCGACTTGGCATCGAACGGCCCATAGGGCGCATTGCGATAGAAAAGGTCCGGCACCAGCACGGCATAACCGTGCCCTGCCAGCCGTTCCGCCATCTCATCGAGCACGGGGCGCGGCCCGAAGGCGTCCATATAGAGGAGCACGCCGGCCTTCGCCGGCCCGGCTGGACGAAACAGCCCCGCTTTGGCCACGCCATCCCTAGTCTCGATCTCGATATCTCGCTTGGCCATGGCCCGCTCCGTCTCATTGTCGGGCGATACATATCCGTGCCGGGCGGCTGGGCAAGTCAATCGAAGGCCCGCCGCGTTCACAAATCCGTATTGCCTGCCGCTGGAACGGAAACTCAGCGCGCGAACGCCGCCATGTGAAAGGCCTGTACGTCAGCGGGATAGCGATAGGCTATGCCGTAGGGACAGGCGTTGCGGTCGAGGCAGCCGCCGGTCAGGCAAGGCGAACCATCCGCTCCAAGCACATGCGCGAGGCACGACTGATAGGCAAAGCCATCCTGCGAATAGGCGTCGACCGGACAGGATTTCATGCAGGGTTTTTCGACACATGCATCACAAAGGTGAACCGATGCCTGAGACGCCTCGACCGCGATCTCCTCCTCGAACAGCAGCGCGCCGCGATAGGCGTGCCAAAGCCCGTATGTCGGATGCATGAGAATGCCGAGCGGCGACGGTTTAAGCCCCTCCGCCCGCATCGCCCATTGCTGGAACGGCAGATAGGGTTTGTCCGAGGGCGACACCGCGCGCGCTCCAAAATCCTGCGCAACCGCTCCGATCACTTCACGCGACCAGGTGTCGAGCGGATTAGCGATGGTTTGCGGTTGCCGCTCGCGCCAGCGCAGGAAATGCTGCCAGGGTGCCGCGCCCGCCTGCCCGACCAAAAGGGCTGATTTGGCGGAAGCGCATGACAGGCCAGAGGGTGCCTCCTCGCCTTCGGCGAACGTGACACAGCCGCGAAGGATGAGGCCGTTGGCGGAAAGCGCAGCCGCTATGTCGTCAGCGGTGCCGCGCGCGATCATCCCTTCTTGTCCGGGTCGGAGAAAGCGCTCCGCCAGACTTCCTTGTGGATGATGTTGGCGACTTTAGCCCCGCCTGACTCGGGCTCCTTTCACGTGAAGGCGTCGGCCATCGACCCCTTCTTCTTGGCGATGAAATCCTTCAGCGCCTCATCGATCGACGGATCGAGATAAGGCGCCTCATAGCTTTCCAGCCAGCGGCGGGCGAGCTCATTGGCGCGCTGCGGTGCGGTCTTTTCGCCCTCGGCAAGCCACTGCTCGTAGGAATTGTTGTCGGCAATGCTGGAGCGGTAGAAGGCGGTCTGGAAATTCGCCTGCGTGTGGTCGCAGCCGAGATAGTGGCTGCCCGGACCGACCTGGCGGATGGCGTCCATCGCCTGGCCGTTTTCCGACAGGTCGACGCCTTCGGCAAATTTCTGCTGCATGCCGAGCTGGTCGATGTCCATCATGAATTTTTCGTAGCAGGAGGCGAGCCCGCCTTCGAGCCAGCCGGCCGAATGCAGCACGAAATTGGTGCCTGCCAGAATGGTCGAGTTCAGCGTGTTGGCGCTTTCATAGGCGGCTTGCGCGTCCGGAACCTTCGACGCGCAGAGCGAGCCGCCGGTGCGGAACGGCAGCCCGAGCCGGCGCGCCAGCTGTGCGGCGCCATAGGAGACCAGCGATGGCTCCGGCGTGCCAAAGGTCGGCGCGCCCGATTGCATCGAGATCGACGAGGCGAACGTGCCGAACAGCACCGGCGCGCCCGGGCGGATCAGCTGCGTGAACGAGGCGCCGGCCAGCACCTCGGCCAGAACCTGGGTCAGCGTGCCGGCGACGGTCACCGGGCTCATCGCGCCGGCAAGGATGAACGGCGTGACGATGCAGGCCTGGTTGTGGCGCGAATAGACTTTCAGCGCGCCCAGCATGGTTTCGTCGAACACCATCGGCGAGTTGGCGTTGATCAGGCTGGTCAGCACCGTGTTGTTTTCGACGAAATCGTCGCCGAACACGATCTTGGCCATGGCGACGGTGTCTTCGGCCCGCTCGGGCGCGGTGACCGAGCCCATGAACGGCTTGTCGGAATATTTTATGTGCGAATAGACCATGTCGAGATGGCGCTTGTTGACCGGCACGTCGACCGGCTCGCACACCGTGCCACCCGAATGGTGGATCGACGGCGCCATATAGGCGAGCTTCACGAAATTCTGGAAGTCCTCGATCGTTGCGTAGCGTCTGACACCGTTGAGATCGCGCACGAAGGGCGGGCCGTAGACCGGCGCAAAGACGGTGGCGTTGCCGCCGATCTGCACCGAACGCTCTGGATTGCGCGCATGCTGGATGTAGATGGGCGGCGCGGTCTTGAGCAGCGAGCGGCACAGACCCTTGGGAAAATGCACGCGCTCGCCCTTGACGTCGGCGCCGGCCTCTTTCCACAGCTGCAGCGCCTCGGCATCGTCGCGAAAGATGATGCCAATCTCTTCCAGCACCGTGTCGGTGTTGTTTTCGATGATCGCCAGGCCTTCCTCGTTGAGGACCTCATAGATGTTGATCTTGCGCTTGATGTAGGTGAGCTGCGTGCCCGGTCCGCCACCCGAGCGCGCCGCGCGCCTGGCGGCTGCGCCGCCGCTGGCCGCACGCCCGCGTCGCGCATTGGACGCTTCCTGGTCGACTGACGCGTTCTCACTCATGATCGTTTTCCCTAAAAACCGTTTGCGGCCGCATATCGCGGCTTCTCGCCCGGATCGTAGCCATGCACCCTATTCGAAACGGCCCGCCAGCGCCAACGCCTGTCGCAAAATCGACAAGAATTCCAATAGATTTGCGGTCGCTTTCCTTTTGCGGGAAGTCGCAAATCAGCTATGGATACACGTCCCCGCCGGGTTAGGTAATGACGCGATAAATTTGAGCCGCCGTGACCTCATCCCGCGCGGCAAGGAGCCTGAGAAAAATGTCCGACGACGAGATCATCCTCTCCGAGCTTTCCGACGACGAGTTGGTGCAGCAGATGCACGACGATCTCTATGACGGGCTGAAGGAAGAGATCGAGGAAGGCACCAACATCCTGCTCGAGCGCGGCTGGGCGCCCTACAAGGTGTTGACCGAAGCGCTGGTCGAAGGCATGCGCATCGTCGGCGAGGACTTTCGCGATGGCATCCTGTTCGTTCCCGAAGTGCTGCTGTCGGCCAACGCGATGAAGGCCGGCATGTTCATCCTGCGTCCGCTGCTCGCCGCCACCGGCGCGCCGAAGCAGGGCAAGATGGTCATCGGCACCGTCAAGGGCGACATCCACGACATCGGCAAGAACCTCGTCGGCATGATGATGGAAGGCGCCGGCTTCGATGTCATCGACCTCGGCATCAACAATGCGGTGGAGAAATATCTCGACGCCATCGAACAGCACCAGCCCGACATCATCGGCATGTCGGCGCTTCTGACCACGACCATGCCCTATATGAAGGTCGTCATCGACACGATGAAGGAAAAGGGCATCCGCGACGACTATGTCGTGCTGGTCGGCGGTGCGCCGCTCAACGAGGAATTCGGCAAGGCCGTCGGCGCAGACGCCTATTGCCGCGACGCGGCGGTGGCGGTCGAGACCGCCAAGGACTTCATGAAGCGCAAGCATAACGTGCGCGCTTCAGCCTGATCTTTTCAGCAAGGCGTCTGGCCAACAATCGAAAGCCGCGCCTTGCAGCGCGGCTTTTTTGTTCCCAGCTATTGGAACGGATAGGGCCGTCAGGGTTTGGTAACGGTGTCGTCGATGGCTTTCGCGGTCGATTTGATATCCCGGCCGACGCCGCGGACGGTGTTAGCACAGGCCGTAAGAGCCAGTACGCAAGCAAGGATTGCGATCGGCGCAACGCGTAACAGTTTCATGGACGGTTTATCCCTCTCTCGATAGATTCGCCCCACAGCAACGAAGGCCGTTTCGACCGGGTTCCATGGCCAGGAAACAAAAAACGAAACCGAATCAAGACGACAGGCTGCTGGTCATCGCCTGTGGAATGATCGCGCGCGAAGTTTTGGCCGTCAAGGAGCAGCTCAAGCTCGACCATCTCGACCTGACCTGCCTGCCGGCGGAGTTCCATTTCTATCCCGACCGAATCGCGCCGGCGATGGACAAGGCGATCGAGAAGGCCAAGGCGGACGGCTACCGGAACATCTTCGTCGGCTATGCCGATTGCGGCACTGGCGGCCTGCTCGACCGGGTGCTGGAGAAGCACGGTGTCGAGCGCATGGCCGGCCCCCACTGCTTTGCCTTTTACCAGGGCATGGATGCCTATGCGAAGGTCGCCGACGACGACATGATGTCGTTCTATATGACCGATTTCCTGTGCCGCCAGTTCGATGCCTTCTTCATGAAGCCGCTTGGCCTCGACAAGCATCCGGAGCTGATCAAGGACTATTTCGGCAACTACGAGAAACTGATCTACATCGCCCAGACCGACGATCCCGAACTCGACAAGGTCGCCGAGAAGGCCGCCAAGCTGCTCGGTCTCGTCTATGAGCGCCGCGCCACCGGCTATGGCGACCTGACGGTCGGGCTGGCGCAGGCCGCCGCCCACGCCTGAAGAAATTCTTGAGCCGCGACGCCGTCGAGAGCAGATGACAGGCCGCCCTGAATGGGTAAGTTGTGCGGCACAAGCAACAGCCTTATTCAGCCATCCGAACACGGAAACGTCCCGATGACCCCACGCCTCCTGCTCGCCGCCCTTGGCCTCCTCTGCCTCGTCCTGCCCGCTCACGCCGACGGCGAGGTGCAGAAGATCATCACGCCGGCCGACAAGGTGCGCCTCGACAAATATGGCGAGACCCGCAAGGGGGCCCTGGCCGAGGCAAAAGCCGGAGAACCCGCAGAGGTCAGTCAACTCGACGCATTGCTGGCAAAGCCACTGGTGGCCTTTTCCGACAAGGACCTGACCGGCAACTGGCAATGCCGCACCATCAAGGTCGGCGGCATCAGCCCGCTGGTCATCTATGGCTGGTTCAAATGCAAGGTCACTGACGACGGCTCCGGCTGGCGGCTGGAAAAGATCAGCGGCTCTCAGCGCACAACTGGCCGCTTCTTCGATGATAGCGAGAAACGCGCAATCTATCTCGGCTCCGGTTATGTCAATGACAACAAGCCAAAACCCTATGGCAGCGGCCCTGAAAGCGACCAGGTCGGCTACGCCTTCCGCAACAGCGCCACTGAATGGCGCATCGAATTCCCGGCGCCCTACTACGAATCGCATCTCGACATCATTGAATTGAAGCGCTGAGCTGTTGGTCTCTCACACCCGCGGTCATCAAGATTTAACCCCGCCCGGCACAGAATTGCGCCGGGCAGCGCTGTGCAAATGGATGCGCGCCGGCAGGAAGGCGCACCATGGCTTCAGCTGACAAAGAAAGTGCTGCAATCGTCGTTGTCACCGAAGGCGGGCCGCACATCTGGGCCATTGTCAACGCCGTCGCCGACCAGCTCGGCCCTGTCAGCGTCGTCCTCGAAAGCCCTGAATCCAAAAAGCAATTGCTGCTCGGCCGCGCCCGCCGCCAGGGCTGGCTTCTAGCCATCGGCCAGCTCGGCACGATGGTGCTGACCAGGCTCGGCAAGCGCTTTTTCGCCGGCCACGCCGAGCGGCTGATTGCTGAACAGAAATTGCGGACCGAGCCAAAGCCGGGACAAAAGATCATCCACGTCTCCTCGGCCAACGCAGCCGATTGCCTGCAGGCGATCGCCGACATCCGCCCGGGTGTGGTGCTGCTCGCCGGCTGCCGGCTGCTGTCGAGGCAGACGCTGGCGCAAATGCCTTGCCCGGTGCTCAACTACCACGCCGGCATCGCGCCGAAATATCGCGGCATGAATGGCGGCTACTGGGCGCTGGCTTCCGGTGATCCCGAAAATTTCGGCACCACCGTGCATCTGGTGGATGCCGGCGTCGACACCGGCGGCGTACTGAAACAGGTGCGCGGCAGGCCGGAGCCCGGCGACACAATTTCGAGCTATGCGCTGCGTCAGGCGGCGTTCTCGCGCGACATCTGCGTCGAGGCCGTCCGCGATGCACTGGCCGGCAAGCTGACGACGATCAAGCCGGACCTGCCGTCGAGACAATGGTACCACCCGACGATCTGGTTCTATCTCTGGACCGGCCTCACCAGGCGCGTGTGGTAGGCATTGTCCCCCACGCATTCTGTATGCTATTGTCCTACAGAAAGCGAGACAGCAGATGACCAACATGGCCCCTCTTAGCGTCCGGGTTACCCCAGACGAGCGCGATATCCTTGAAGCCGCCGCCAGTCAGGCAAACACCAATCTCAGCGACTTCATTCGCCGCAAGGCTGTTGAAGCCGCCGAAATGGAGGTGCTGGACAGTCGTATCGTGACCATACCGGCAGCCGATTGGGAAAAGTTCGAGGAATGGGCGAAGTCTCCTCCCAGGAGCTTGCCTGGATTGCGACAACTGGCAGCGTCAAAGCCAGTATGGCAGGACTGACGCCGCCCCGGCCGCTTGCGGCCGATGATGACAGGGACGGCTTCGACTGCGGCCGCGAGTCACTCAACAGCTGGTTTCGCCGTCATGCCTGGCGCAATCAGCAGGACGGAATTTCGCGAACCAGCGTCATTTTCGATTCGGCCAGCGGCATGGTTGCCGCCTATGTTTCCTTGAGCGCCGGCCAGATCGAACGTGCCTATCTGCCAAAATCCGCGCAGCGCAACCGCCCGGACGCCATCCCGACGATTCTACTCGGCCAGCTCGCCGTGGATCGAAGGTATCAAGCTCGCGGCTGTGGGCGCTCGCTTCTCCTCTTCGCACTCAGGACGGCGGTTCGATTGTCGGCGGATATCGGCTGCTTCGGTGTCCTGACACACCCGCTTGATGAGAGCGTGCGAGCGTTCTATCGCGGCTTCGATTTCGTCGACACTCCCTTCGATCCCAAGCGAAGCATGATCGTGCGCATCGCCGACCTCAAAGCAAGTGGTTTCGGAGACGCGCGGCAAGCCTGAACGGACCACCTCGGTCAGCTGCCGGCACGGCCTTCTTCGCGCGCTCACTCCCAGCGTCGTTTTTGAATGCGCGCGCGTCGTCCCATAACAAGCAGCCTCATGGCGCATGCGGCAATGCTCGACACTGCTGAATAAAGCGGTAGAGCGTCCTTTGTGCGTCCAACTGGACGCACGGCGTTCTACGGGAGTGAGAGTTTCATGGCCGATCTGATTGTCGTCTACTGGCGCGACATCCCTGCCCAGGTCATCGTCAAGAAGGGTCGGCAGAACGCCAAGCGCGAACTGCCGCTGCGCTTCACCGAGGCGATCGACATGTGCGCCATGCGAACCGGCGCCGGCGGCACCGACGACTACCTCGCCGAATGGCGCAAGGCCGAACCGGTTCCGGTTGGTGACGATCTCGAAGCCGAAGTCGAGAAGGCCTTTCAGCAGCTCGATGCGAAATACGACCGCGAGCGGCTGGTCGCTCTGGTCAAGGCGGGTGGGAAAGAAAATGTCTGAAACTGTTCCTGGCAAAGACGGCCAAAGGGAAATCCAGACGGTTACCCAGGCCACTCTGGTCAAGAAGGCAGCGCCGAAATCCGACTACAAGCCGGCCGACGTGTCGCCGCAGCGGCGCGTGCAGCGCTCTTTTGCGGTGCGGCTGTGGTCGATCCGCCATTCGCGCCTGCTCGAATGGTTCTACTCTCGGTTCGCCGACATGTTTCTGCTTCTCCATCCTTTGTGGAAAGGCCTTGGCTACGGCCGCGTCGAGGCGCCGATCAAGTTCGTTGAAAAGCGCGTCAAAGGCTTCATGTTCGACTGCCGCATGTGCGGCCAGTGCATCCTGTCGTCGACCGGCATGTCGTGCCCGATGAATTGCCCTAAGCAGCTGCGCAACGGCCCTTGCGGCGGCGTACGCGCCAACGGCAATTGCGAGGTCGAGCCCGATATGCCTTGCGTCTGGGTCAAGGCCTGGGAAGGCTCTCAGAACATGGAGCATGGCGACAAGATCCTGACCGTGCAGAAGCCGGTCGACCAGTCGCTGCGCGAAACATCGGCCTGGCTGCGGGTGACGGCGCAGTCGGCAGCAGCCCGCGAGGCCGCGGCCAATGCCAAGACCGGAGCTGCCGCATGATCGCCCGCCAGCGCGACGAGAACCCGGCCGGCATCCATCTGCCGCTCGATCCCCTGCCCGGCCACTCCTCACGCGGCCGGCTGGAGCGCGTGCTGCGGCGCGGCGAATTCGCTGTCACCACCGAGCTCAACCCGCCCGACAGCGCCGATCCGGAAGACGTCTATAACCGGGCCAAGATCTTCGACGGCTGGGTCGATGCCATCAACGCGGTCGATGCGTCGGGCGCCAACTGCCACATGTCGTCGGTCGGCATCTGCGCGCTTCTGACCCGCATGGGCTATGCCCCGATCATGCAGATCGCCTGCCGCGACAGGAACCGCATCGCCATCCAGGGCGACGTGCTGGGTGGGGCTGCGATGGGCGTGGCCAACATGCTGTGCCTCACCGGTGACGGCGTGCAGGCCGGCGACCAGCCCGGCGCCAAGCCGGTGTTCGATCTCGATTCCATGTCGCTGTTAGAGACCTGCCGCATCATGCGCGACAACGGCAAGTTCCTGTCTGGCCGCAAGCTGACGACACCGCCGCAGATTTTCCTCGGCGCCGCCGTCAATCCCTTCGCGCCGCCCTTCGACTTCCGTCCGATTCACCTCGGCAAGAAGATCGCCGCCGGGGCGCAGTTCGTGCAGACGCAGTACTGCTTCGACGTGCCGATGTTCAAAACCTTCATGCAGAAGGCGCGCGATCTCGGCCACACCGAAAAGGTCTTCATCCTGTGCGGCGTCGGCCCGCTGGCCTCGGCCAAGACGGCCAAATGGATCCGCTCCAACGTGCCGGGCATCCATATCCCGGACGCCATCATCAAGCGGCTGGAAGGCGCGCAGGACCAGAAGAAGGAAGGCAAACAGCTCTGCACCGACATCATCAATGAGGTGAAGGAAATCCCAGGCGTCTCCGGCATCCATGTGATGGCCTACCGCCAGGAGGAATATGTCGCCGAGATCGTCGATGAATCGGGCGTGCTGAAAGGCCGCCAGCCGTGGAAACGTGAGATCCGCCACGACGACCAGATGGTCGCCGACCGGCTCGACCGCATATTGCATGACGAGATTACCGAAACACAGGTGGACATGGTAAAGACCGCGCACTAAGCCCGGCCGAGCACCAGACCCTGGAACGAAACCAGACACGATATAAAGAAGCACTTTATATCAGGCGGAGAGACTTCATGACCCGGACCATCGTCGCCTCGGCGACTCGCGAGATCATCATCGGCTTCGACCAGCCCTTTTGCGTGATTGGTGAGCGCATCAACCCCACCGGCCGCAAGAAGCTGGCCGCTGAGATGATCGCCGGCAATTTCGAGACCGTCATCAAGGACGCGCTGGAACAGGCCGCCTGCGGCGCCACCATGCTCGACGTCAATGCCGGCGTCACCTCGGTCAATCCGAACGAAACTGAACCAGGCCTCCTCGTGCAAACGCTTGAGATCGTCCAGGGGCTGGTCGACCTGCCGCTGTCGATCGACTCCTCCGTCACCGCCGCCATCGAGGCAGCCCTCAAGGTCGCCAAGGGCCGCCCGCTGGTCAACTCCGTCACCGGCGAGGAAGAAAAGCTCGAAGCCATCCTGCCGCTGGTCAAGAAATACAATGTGCCGGTCGTCGCAATCTCCAATGACGAGACGGGTATTTCGATGGATCCGGATGTGCGCTTTGCCGTCGCCAAGAAGATCGTCGAGCGCTGCGCCGATTTCGGCATTCCGGCGCATGACGTCGTCGTCGACCCGCTGGTGATGCCGATCGGCGCGCTGGGCGATGCCGGCCGCCAGGTGTTTGCGCTGCTGCGTCGCCTGCGCGAAGAGCTCAAGGTCAACACCACCTGCGGCCTCTCCAACATCTCGTTCGGCCTGCCACACCGCCACGGCATCAACGCCGCCTTCATCCCGATGGTGATCGGCGCCGGCATGACCTCGGCGATCATGAACCCGGTGCGGCCGCAGGAAATGGAAGCCGTGCGCGGCGCCAATGTGCTCAACGGCACCGACGAGAACTGCACCAACTGGATCAGGACCTACAAGGACTACAAGCCGGCCGAAGGTGGCCAGGCGGTTGCCGCGCCCGTGGCGGTCAACGCTCCGGGCGAAGCTGGCGGCAATGGTGGCCGCCGGCGCGGCGGCCGTGAAGCCCGCATGGCCAGGGGATAAGCGCGCAATCGTGAACTCGCCTGCCAACATCACCGATCCGCTCGTGCTGTTCATGCCGTCGGGCAAGCGCGGGCGGTTTCCGGTCGGCACGCCGGTGCTCGATGCCGCGCGCCAGCTCGGCGTCTATGTCGAAAGCGTCTGCGGTGGCCGCGCCACCTGCGGGCGCTGCCAGATCGAGGTGCAGGAAGGCAATTTCGCCAAGCACAAGATCGTCTCGTCCAACGACCACATCTCGCCCAAGGGCGCCAAGGAAGAACGCTATGAGCGCGTGCGCGGCCTGCCTGAGCGGCGGCGCCTGTCCTGCTCGGCGCAGATCCTCGGCGACCTCGTCATCGACGTGCCGCAGGACACCGTCATCAATGCGCAGACCATCCGCAAGGATGCCGACACCAGGGTCATCGCCCGCGATGCGGCGATCCGCATGTGCTATGTCGAGATCGAAGAACCCGACATGCACAAGCCGCTCGGCGATCTCGACCGCCTGAAGATCGCCTTGATGAGGGATTGGGGCTTCAAAAACCTCGAATTCGATTTCTACCTGATGCCGCAGGTGCAAAGCATACTGCGGAAGGGCAACTGGACCGCGACCGCCGCCATCCACAAGGATGCCGAGAGCGACATCGCCCGCGTCATCGCGCTGTGGCCCGGCCTCAAGAACGAAGCCTATGGGCTGGCCTGCGACATCGGCTCGACCACCATTGCCATGCATCTTGTGTCGCTGCTGTCGGGCCGCGTCGCTGCTTCCTCGGGCACATCCAATCCGCAAATCCGCTTCGGCGAGGATCTGATGAGCCGCGTCTCCTATGTGATGATGAACCCGGACGGCCGCGAAGGCATGACGGTCGCGGTGCGCGAGGCGATCTCCGGCCTCGTCGACAAGGTCTGTGCCGAAGGCAATGTCCAGCGCAACGATATCCTGGACAGCGTCTTTGTCGGCAATCCGATCATGCACCATCTGTTCCTTGGCATCGATCCGACCGAGCTTGGCGGCGCGCCCTTCGCGCTCGCCGTTTCGGGTGCCGTGCGCATAAAGGCTACCGATATCGGCCTGAAGCTCAACCAGGGCGCCCGCCTTTACATGCTGCCTTGCATCGCCGGCCATGTCGGCGCTGACGCCGCGGCCGTGACTTTGTCGGAAGGCCCGCACCGCCAGGACGAGATGATGCTGATCGTCGACGTCGGCACCAATGCCGAGATCGTGCTCGGCAACCGCACGCGCGTTGTCGCGGCGTCCTCGCCCACTGGTCCGGCCTTTGAGGGCGCTGAAATCTCCGGCGGCCAGCGCGCCGCACCCGGCGCCATCGAACGCGTGCGTATCGATCCCGACACGCTGGAGCCGAAATACCGCGTCATCGGCTCGGAACTCTGGTCCGACGAACCAGGTTTCCTCGACAGCGTGCAGGCGACCGGCGTCACCGGCATTTGCGGCTCCGGCATCATCGAGATCGTCGCCGAGATGTACCTCGCCGGCATCATCTCCGAGGACGGCGTTGTCGATGGCTCCCTTGCCGCCCGCTCGCCACGCGTCACCGCCAATGGCCGCACCTTCTCCTATGTGCTGAAGGAAGGCGAGCCCAAAATCACCATCACCCAGACCGACGTGCGCGCCATCCAGCTTGCCAAGGCAGCACTCTATGCCGGCACCAAGCTTTTGATGGAAAAGCAGAACACCGAGCACGTCGACCGTATCCATTTCGCCGGCGCCTTCGGCTCCTTCATCGATCCGAAATACGCCATGGTGCTTGGCCTGATCCCGGATTGCGACCTCGACAAAGTGTCAGCCGTCGGCAACGCCGCTGGCGCCGGCGCCCGCATGGCGCTGCTCAATCGCGGCTATCGCCGCGAGATCGAGGACACGGTCAGCCATATCGAGAAGATCGAGACCGCGCTCGAGCCGAAATTCCAGGAGCATTTCGTCTACGCTATGGCGCTGCCGAACAAGGTCGATCCGTTCCCGAAACTGTCGGCGGCGGTGAAATTGCCGCCGCGCAAGACGGTAAGCGAGGATGGCGTCGCCGGCGATGCTGCCCCACGCCGGCGTTCGCGCGAAGGCCACGCGGCCAGGCGCAGCCGCGAATAGGCCGGCCGCCAAGGCCGGCGAATTCTTTCAATTTCATTTGTATGCAAATGTTTCCAGATCGCCCCGATCCGGAAACCGAAGCGCTGTTTTCGCGCAATCCATCCGATACAGACGTGAAGCATTTAACGGACACCGAAAGGCGGGCCGGACTATTGCGCCCTCACAACGCTTCAAAGGAGAATGACGATGTTCGAGACCCTCGGCCGTTTTCGCGCGGCCATCAAGCATGCGCAGTCCGTGCGTGCCATGAACAGCCTGCCGCCTGAAGTGCAGAAGGACATCGGCTGGCCCGTGTCGCCGCGCATCGACGCGCAGGCCAATCTGACGCGCCTGATCCTGGGCTCGGGACGCTGATGACCTTCGCCGACAAGTGCAAGTTGCTGGCCAAACGCCGGGACCGCCGTGTGGTCCCGGCGACCACCGACATCAAGCTGCGCGCTGCGCTGCTGCCCCGGCGCTGAGACCGTTTGCGGGAAAACCGCAAACTCGGTTGATCAAACAACCGTGTTGCGCTGGCCAAATTCTTGACATTTCGGCTGGAGGTACGATCTTCGAGGTAGTGGAGAATTCTCTTAGTCGGCTGCGGCCGAGCCTGTGTATTCGAATGCCCAGTTTCAAAAGCCATCTCGTTTCCTTCATCCTTCGGCATAGCCGCAAGAAGGCATTTGCCAGCCCGGAAAACCTGCAGCGCTGGATCGCGTATGCGCGCAAGACCGAGGACCATCATCCGCCGGCATTACTGCATGAGCGTCTCCATATCACCGAGCGCAGCGTCGACGGCTTCCCCGTCTACGAGATCGCGCCGAAGTCCGGCGAGCGCAGGCGCATCCTCTACATGCATGGCGGCGCCTATGTCTTCCAGATCACCTCCTATCATTGGGGGCTGATCGCCGAGATGGCGGAACGGTTGGGTTTCGGCATCACCGTGCCGATCTACCCCATCGCGCCCGAACACGATTTCCACGCCATGTTCGGCATGGTCGGCGACGTCTACCGGCAGATGCTGGATGAGACGGACGCCGAAGATATCGTTTTCATGGGCGATTCCGCCGGCGGCAACATGGCCGTGGTGCTGACGATGATGGCGGCCGAAGAAGGCCTGCCCCTGCCGTCGCGCCATGTGCTGATCTCGCCCGGGCTCGACATGTCGCTGGCCAATCCCGAGGTCTTCGAGGCCGAGCGCAACGATCCGTGGCTGGGCATTCCGGGCGGCCTGGAAGCGATCCGGATGTACAGCGCCGGCATCGATCGCCGCGACTGGCACATCAGCCCTCTCTACGGCGATCTCTCCGTGCTGCCGAAGACGCTGTTGCTGGCCGGCTCGCGCGATCTGCTCAGCCCCGACAATCTGATCTTTGCCGAAAAAGCGCGTGCCGCCGGCGTCGATATCGACGTGGTCTACGAGGAAGGCATGTTCCACGTCTGGCCGCTGATCGAGATGCCGGAGACGCGCCGCGCCAGGGACAGCATCGTCACCTTCCTCGCCGGTGAGCCCACCATGCGACGCGCACCTGCGCGGCGCAGAGCGCGAACCGCTTTCGCGGCGCGTCCTGCCGAAGCAGCGGAATAGAGCAACTCCAGGAAAAGCGTGTAGCGCTTTCCCTTGCGCAGTTGCGTCCGACAAAGAACGATCAGAACTTCCCGGTTTCGCGGAACAGTTCGAACGTCGCGCGGATATGGTCGGCGACCGCCTTGACCGGCGCGCTGGCGTCCGGCGACACCACCATCGCCAGATTGTAGGTGCCGATGTCGGGCATGCCGTCCTTCGGGCAGAGCTCGACCATATCGTTGCCGAGGAACGACTTCGGCAGCGGCGCAACCGCGAGATCCGACATGATGGCGGCGCGCTGGCCGGCGGTGTGCGCACTCATATATGCGATGCGGTAGTTGCGGCCTTCGCGTCCCAGTGCCTCGAGCGCGCCGGCCCGCCAGGCGCAGCCCTCTTCCCATAGCGACACCGGCAATGGCTCACGCAGATGCGCGCAACCGCCCTTGGCGCCGGCCCAGACGATGGGCTCGGTGAGCAGCACCTCGGCGCCGAGTGCGCTGGTCTTGTAGGAGTTGGTCAACAGCGTGATGTCGAGCGCACGGTCGTCCATGCGCCGGCGCAGATTGCTGCTCTGGTCGATGGTTACGTCGACGGCGATCGACGGATGCGACTGCGCGAAGCGCTTCAAGACATGCGGCAGCACGCGCTCGCCATAGTCGTCCGGCGAGCCGAGTCGCACCACGCCGACGATCTCGGGGATGATGAACTTCGACACCACCTCGCGGTTGATCGACAACAGCCGGCGGGCATAGCCAAGCAGCATCTCGCCATCGGTGGTCAGCGTCACCGAACGCGCATCGCGGGCAAAGACGGAACGGCCGAGAATGTCCTCGAGTTTCTTGATCTGCATGGAGACCGCCGACGGCGTGCGGAACACCGCATTGGCCGCGGTGGTGAAGCTGCCGGTCTCGGCAATGGCCACAAAGGTGCGCAAAACGTCGAGATCGAGCAGCGGCAGCGGATGATTAAGTGGGGCGTTCATCGGGATCGACCTTCAATTTTTCTGATGTGAAGCATCATTCCATTTCGTTTGATTGAACATCAGATTGGGAGGATAGTCAACTCCATCGAAGGCAGGAGGTGTCATCGCCTCGAAACATCCTGACACGAAACTGCAATCGGTTCGGAATATCCCGGCGACGAAACGCGTTCATGCGGGACGTGCCACAACCAAAGGAGAATGAAATGTCTATCCTGTCATCCATCGGTCGGTTTGCGACCGAGTTCAGCGCGGCCCGCGCCCGCTTCCAGACCGAACGTGCGATCCGCTCGCTGCCGATCGAACTGCAGAAGGATATCGGCTGGCCTGAAGCTGCCGACACCAAGACCGGTGCACGCCACGGCGTCGGATCCTGGGCTGGAGCAAAGTAACAATTGTGTACCATGTGCTGAAGGCCTGCCGCGCGCACCAGCCCGGCAGGCCTTCTCTATTTTAGCACCAGCCCTTGGCTGAAAATTATTTGCACTCAAACGACTTTTTAGAGCCATGCGGCCATTGCATGCCGCTTATGTGCAAGTTGCATAGCGCTTGAGCGTCGCGGTTAAAATGTTGTAAGTAAACATAAATTCTGAGCATCATGCACAAAAATGTCGCAATCGATGTCGCTTTTCTGATCTAGCGCTTCGCATTTGCGATTTAGTTTTCCTTCACGCAAGCCTATATGAGCCCCAGCAAACGAGCTGCCCCACTCCATCAAGCGAAGGCGACCCGTCTGAGCAACCGATAGGAGATGATGATGAAGCTTTTTGCCCGCCTCTTTGCCCGCCGCGAAATGAACCTGACGACCGCTCTCGAGCGCCAGCGCCTTGCCAACACCATGCCCGGCCAGACCGGCGCCATGAATGCGGTGCGCCTCGGCTTCGTCGCCTGAGATACCGACAGCTGATAACAGCGCCGCTTCGGTTTGACCGAGGCGGCGTTTTTCGTTCTGAAGCCGATGTTGCCGGATAGCGATGCTCAATCCGGCGGCAGCCCGTGCCTATCGCCCCGGACCATTGCCCATTTGCGACCCGTGTCGCAAATTTAGTTGCCGCTTGGCCGCCTAGCCGATTGACAGGAATGGTTTTTCCTGATGTCGCTATGCTGTTCGCGACATCCTGTTCGCGCCATGGCTGCGTGAGGTTCCCTTGAACGCCGTAAAGCATCCGATCAAGCGATCGTTTGTATTCTTCCTCGTCCCCGACTTCACCATGATCGCCTTTGCGACGGCGCTCGACCCGCTGCGCTCGGCCAACCGCATGCTCGGCTATGAGGCCTATCGCTGGCGCCTCGCCAGCATCGACGGCAAGCCGGTGCGCGCCTCCAACGGCGTCGAATGCGCCGTCGACACCTCGCTCGAGGAAGAGCGCAAGAAAATGGCAGGGCCGGATCGGCCGAACATGGCCATCGTCTGCAGCGGCATAAATGTCGAGCGCTACCAGAATAGATCGGCCTTCGCCTGGCTGCGCGAGGAGTACAACAGAGGCGTCGCCGTCGGCGGCCTGTGCACCGGCGCGCATATCCTTGCCGCCGCCGGCCTGCTCTCCAACAAGCGCTGCGCCATCCATTGGGAAAACCTGCCGGGTTTCTCCGAAGCCTTCCCGAAAGCCAACGTTTTTGCCGACCTCTTCGAAATCGACCAGAACATCTACACCTGCGCCGGCGGCACCGCAGCCCTCGACATGATGCTGAAGCTGATCGGCGACGATTTCGATGACAATCTGGTCAACCGTGTCTGCGAGCAGGTGCTGACCGACCGAGTGCGCAGCCCGACCGATCGCCAGCGCCTGCCGCTGCGCGCCCGCCTCGGCGTCCAGAATTCCAAGGTGCTGACCATCATCGAACTGATGGAAGGCAACCTCTCCGAGCCGCTGTCGCTGATCGAGATCGCCGACCATGTCGACCTGTCGCGCCGTCAGATCGAGCGCCTGTTCCGCACCGAGATGGGGCGCTCCCCTGCCCGCTACTATCTCGAGATCCGCCTCGACCGCGCCCGGCATTTGCTGATCCAGTCGTCAATGCCGGTGGTCGAGGTTGCCGTCGCCTGCGGCTTCGTCTCGGCCTCGCATTTCTCCAAATGCTACCGCGAACTCTACGCCCGCTCGCCGCAGCAGGAGCGCGTCGACCGCAAGCAGCTTTTGGCCGCCTGATCCGAAAGGATCAGGCCCCGGCCGGTTGCACCTCGGCCGTGCGCATCGCCTCGACGCGGATATCCTCTGTGAGCCGCGCCTTGAGCACCGAAAATTCCGGGCTGGTCTTCAGCGTGTAATGGCGCGGGTGCGGCAGGTCGATGGCGACATCGGACTTGATGCGGCCGGGCCGCGCGCTCATCACGATCACCCGCGAGGCCATGAAGATCGCCTCCTCGATGTCGTGGGTGACGAACAGCACCGTCTTCTTGCGCCGCTCCCAGATGCCGAGCAAAAGCTCCTGCATCAGCCCGCGTGTCTGGTTGTCGAGCGCGCCGAACGGCTCGTCCAGCAACAGGATCTCGGGATCATTGGCGAGCGCCCGGGCAATCGCGGTGCGCTGCTGCATGCCGCCGGAAAGCTGTTTTGGCCAGTGGTTCTCGAAGCCTTTCAGCCCAACGAGATCTATATAGGAGGCGACGATTTCGGCCCGCTCCCGCTCGGCCAATTGCCGCTCATGCAGGCCAAAGGCGATATTCTGCGCCACCGTCAACCAGGGAAACAGCGTGTAGGACTGGAACACCATGCCGCGATCCGGGCCGGGCCTTGTCACCGCCTTGCCCTCGAGCAGCACGCGGCCTTCGCTGGGCGCTTCAAGTCCGGCAACGATCCTGAGCAGCGTCGACTTTCCGCAGCCCGACGGTCCCAGGATGGTGATGAAGTCGTTGGCCGCGACCGAAAGGTCGACCGGCATCAGCGCCTTGACCGGCTGCCCGCCGCGCACGCCGGCGAAGGTGCGCGAAACGCCTTCGATCGAAAGCTTGATCATGCCAGGCTCCACGGAAAGAGCCAGCGGTTGAGCGCCTTGAAGGCGAAATCGGACAACAGCCCGATCAGCCCGATGACGATGATGCCGAAGATGATCTGCCCCGTGGCCAGCCGCGACTGGCTGTTGATGATCATGTAGCCGATGCCGGACGAAGAGCCGATCAACTCGGCAACGATGACATAGGTCCACGCCCAGCCGAGCACCAGCCGCAGCGTCTCGGCAATCTCGGGCGCATTGGCCGGCAGGATCACACGCCGCACGATGCCGTTGTTGGTCGAGCCCAGCGTATAGGCAGCCTCGACCAGATCGCGCCGCGTGGAGCCGACCTTGACGGCGACGATCAGGATGATCTGGAACACCGAGCCGACGAAGATGACGAGCAGTTTTTCCAGCTCGCCGATGCCGGCCCACAGGATGAGCAGCGGAATGAAGGCCGAGGCCGGCAAATAGCGGGCAAAGGAGACGAACGGTTCCAGAAACGCCTCCACCGGCTTCCAGGCGCCCATGGCGATGCCGATCGGCACGGCAACGATAGAGGCCAGCACAAAGCCGCCGAAGACACGCCAGATGGTAATCAATATGTCGAGCCAGAAGCGATCCTCGACCAGCAGCCGCCAGCCATCTCTCAGCATCGACAGCGGATCGGCGAGGAAGATGCGGTTGACGTGACCGCCAAACGTGATCCACGCCCAGAAGGCGACGAACAGCACGAAGAAGGAAATGCCGAGCACGGTGCGAAGGCCCGGCGACACCGGATGCAAGGGGCGCATCATCGAATCGTCGCCATCTTCAAATGGTCCCCATGCTCAAATCGTGCTTTGTCCAGGAGAAGGCGGCGGCGCCAAGCGGCGCCGCGCAACAGTCAAAGGCCGGACTGTCAGTTCGACACCGCGCTGGTGTCGGCCAGCGTGGCGACATCCGGCGCTTCCTTGATCAGCCCCATCTGCAGCAGGAGTTCGCCGGCCGTCTTGGAAAACTCCTGGAATTCCTTGGTGAAGAACTGCTTGTTCTCAGCCTTGTCGGCCCATTTCAGATACTTCGCCGAATCCTCGAATTCCTTGGCCGACTGTTTTACGTCGGCGCCCATGATCTCGTAGGATTTCTGCGGATCCTTCTTGATCAGGTCGAGTGCCTCGAAATAGCTGTCGGCCAGCGCCTTGGCCGCATCGGGGTTGGCCGTCAGGAATTCAGGCGTGCAGCCGACCGTATCGAGCACCATCGGATAATCGAGCGTCGTCGCCAATATGTGGCCCTGGTCGGCCTTGTCGCGCACCGCCGAGATGAACGGCTCATAGGTGACGGCGGCATCGTTCTGCCCGGCGAGGAAGGCCTGCGCTGCCGCATCCGGCTCCAGGTTGACGACTGTCACGTCCTTGGTCGACAGGCCGTTCTTGTTCAGCACCCAAGCCAGCATGAAATAGGGCGATGTTCCCGGCGCCGAGGACGCGACATTCTTGCCCTTGAGATCGGCGACGGTCTTGATGTCGTTGCGGACGACAATGCCGTCGGCGCCATAGGATTTGTCGAGCTGGAAGATCTGCTTGGTGGTGACGCCGCTGGCGTTCCACACCAGCCAGGTTTCGACCGTGGTGGCGGCGCATTGCAGATCGCCGCTGGCGATGGCGAGCGGGCGGCTCGCCTGCGGCACCTTCTTCAAGGTGACGTCGAGGCCATGCTTTTCAAAAATGCCCGCCTGCTTGGCGAGTGTCAGGGGTGCAAAGCCGGTCCAGCCACTGATGCCGATGGTGACTGACGTGGCAGCCTTGGCGGGAGCTGAAAAGCCTGCCGCAAGGGTCAATGCCGCGGCAAGTTTGGTGATCCTGTTCATGTCGGTTCCCCTTCTTATTGTGCTGGATGGGGAAGTGTTCACAGACGCCATTCTGCTTGTCAATGAACAGGAACGTGTACGATGAACCCGCAATCGGCGGCGTGTGGCCAAGGCGACTGGCTGCGGAAGACGAAAGCGCAGCCTGGTCAGTGGGCGTCGAACATCCAGCTGCGGTCGCGCCACATTTTTTCGCCGACCTGGCAGTCGGCGGGGCGGTCCTGTGCCAGCACCACTGGTGGATGCGCGGCCTCTTCGCTCGCCCATTGCGGCGAAGCGGGGCCGGCCAGTTCCAGCACCAGCTTGCGGCGGATGGCTTCGGGAAACTGCGTCCAGTCATTGACCGGGATCATGAAGGCGCCGGGGCCGCCGATGACGCAGTCGCTGTAGTAGCGGTCGAGATTGTTGACGTCATAGCCGCCAAACCCGCTGCCGCGCGTCATCAGCGGCAGGCCATTGATGATGATACCTTGCTTGACCACCGCGTCGCGGGCGACGTCGACGGGCGCGCCCTGGTTGTTGGGGCCGTCGCCGGAAATATCGATGACGCGCTTTGTCCCCTGGAAGCCGCTCTCCGCAAAAAGATCGCTGCCGAACTCCAGCGCGCCTGAAATCGAGGTTCGCCGGACGCTCGCCGGCGGATGGGCGGAAAGCTGCGCCGCCACCCGCTCGGCATCGGCCCGGCTGGCGATCACCGTCCACGGCACGACGACCACCTGCGTGGTCGCGCCCGCCCATTCGACATAGGTGACGGCGACCTTGCCATAGGCGCCGTCGGCGATGGCCTGCAGCACATTGTCGTGCGTCAGCGCAGCCGCATAGCCGTGACGCTGGATTTCGAGTTCGCCCGGCGACATCGACAGCGACACGTCGACCGCCAGCACCAGCTCGACATCCACCGGCTCGGCTGCCTCAACCGGCGACGTCAGCCAGAGACCCAGCGCCAGCGCGGCGCTGCCTGAAAGGAAATGTCTTGCGCGCGAAAAAGCAGGCATGCCCCAAGGTAAGCGAGAATCGGCGGCTGACAAAGGGAAAAGCCCGACCACGAGCCGGGCTCTGCATTAAGGATTCTGCCTACGCCGATTCTATGCTCAGCTTCGCGGCTTCAAATTCTCCGGATCGTAGAGCGGCTTGTAGCCGACGGCCGCGACCTCGACCGGATAGGTCTCGCCGAAATATTCGATGGCGAGCTTGCGGCCTTCCTGGGCCTGGGCCCAGGGCAGATAGGCGAGGCCGATGTTCTTGCCGATGGTCGGGCCATAGGCCATCGACGTCGTGAAGGACCGGCGGCCGAGCTCGTCGACCAGCGTCTCGCCCGTCTTCGGGTCCATCACCGGCATCGTGCCGACGGGATAGCGGGCAACACCCTTCGAATCGACATTCTCGGTCATCACCAGCGTGCACAGGATCGCCGGCTGATGCTCGCGGGCGCGGTACTCGACATGTTTCGCCTTGCCGCAGAAATCATTCTCCTTGACCTTCGGACGCGCGAGATCGGCTTCGAGCAGATTGTACTCAGTCAGGAGGTCGGCGTTCTGCAGACGCAGGCTCTTTTCCATGCGGCGCGTGTTGGCATAAGTCTCGACGCCGAACGGCATCACGCCGGTCGAACGCAGCGCATCCCAGACGGCGAGACCGTCTTCGTAGCGCATATGCAGCTCCCAACCCTGTTCACCGACATAGGAGATGCGGAAGGCGGTGACATCCTTGCCGCCGATCCTGACCGGCTTGATCGCCGCGAACGGGAAGTTCTCGGGCGACAGGCCGTCCGGATTCTCGACCACCTTCTGCAGCGTCGCCCGTGCGTTCGGACCCCAGATGCCGATGGTGACGTATTTTTCCGTCACGTCGGTGATGGTGACGTCAAAGCCTTTGTCCTGCGCGGTACGCTGCATGTAGCGGAAATCGCGCGGGCCGGCATCGGCGCCGTCGATCAGACGGCAGCGATCGGCCATGCGGATCACCGTGAAGTCGGCGCGCACCATGCCTTCCTCGTCGAGGAAATGGGTATAGATGCCCTTGCCGATGTTGTTGTCGCCGCCGACCTTGGCCGCGCACAGCCATTCCAGCAGCGCGACATGGTCGGGTCCCTCAATGTCATACATGGAGAAATGCGACAGGTTGACGATGCCGCAATCCTCGCTCATCGCCAGGTGCTCGGCATTGGACACCCGCCAGAAATGGCGGTTGTCCCACTCGTTCTCACGCACGGGAACCCGGTTGCCATACTTCTCCAGCAGATGCTCGTTGGCGGCGTAGCCATGCGCCCGCTCCCAGCCGCCCAGCTCCATGAAGTAGCCGCCGAGTTCCTTCTCGCGCTCCCAGAACGGCGAGCGCCTGATGTTGCGGCCTTTTGAAAACGGCTCGCGCGGATGCACTGCCGGATTGTAGACCTTCATCGCCGTTTCGGTGCAGCGATCCCAGATGAACTGCTCCTTCGTCTGGTGCGGATAGAAGCGCGCATAGTCGATGGCGTGGTGGTCGATTTCCGTGCGGCCGTCCGTCATCCAGTCGGCGATCAGCTTGCCCATGCCGGGACCGTCCTTGACCCAGATGGCGACGGCATACCACAGGCCCCTGACCTTCTGGCTCTCGCCCATCGACGGGCCGCCATCGGCGGTCACCTGCAAGAGGCCGTTGAAGGAATGGCTTTCATTGTAACCGAGCTCGCCGAGGATCGGGGTCAGCTCCATGGCGCGCTCAAGCGGCCCGATGATCTGCTCCATGTCGAGGTCGCGCTGCGACGGCGACAGCCGCGCCTGGTCCTTCTCCAGCAGGTCGCGCGGATGGCAGAGCCGCGGATTGGTCTCTTCGTAGTAGCCCCATTCGATCTGGCCGCCCTCGGCGGTCTTGGGATCGCCGGTGTCTCGCATATAGGCCGAATTGCCCTGGTCGCGCAGCAGCGGCCAGCCGATCTCCTTGCCGGTGCCGGCAAACTCGGTGTAGGGGCCGAAGAAGGTCAGCGGATGGTCGATCGGCATCACCGGCAGGTCCTCGCCAACCATTTCGGCGATCAATCGGCCCCATATGCCGGCGCAGACAATGACGTAGTCGGCCATGATCGTGCCGCGGTCGGTGACGACACCCTTGATGCGGCCCTCTTCGACGATGAGGGATTTGGCCGGCGTGTTGGCGAAGGATTTGAGCTTGCCCGACGCTTCCGCCTGGTCGACCAGCTTGCCGGCGACCGTCTGCGAACGCGGAATGACCAGGCCGGCATCCGGATCCCACAGGCCGCCCTGCACCATCGATTCTTCGATCAGCGGGAATTTTTCCTTGATCTCGGCCGGCTCGATCAGCCGGGCGCGGGTGCCGAAGGATTTGGCCGAGGCGATCTTGCGCTTGATCTCGTCCATGCGGCTGTCGTCGCCGACGCGGGCGACCTCAAGCCCGCCGATGCGGGCGTAGTGGCCCATCTTCTCGTAGAAATCGATGGAATAGAGCGTCGTCCAGCAGGACAGGAAGTCATGGCTGGTCGTGTAGCAGAAGTCCGAGGCGTGCGCCGTTGAGCCGATATCGGTCGGGATGCCCGACTTGTCGATGCCGACAATGTCGGTCCAGCCGCGTTCGATCAGATGATGGGCGATCGATGCGCCGACAATGCCGCCCAGGCCGACGATGACGACCTTCGCCTTTTTCGGAAACTCTGCCATTGACCGCTGCTCCAAGGGAATACGCGGGCGCGCCGGCGCCCGTTCGAATGGCGCACAATATGCAGAGGACGAGGACCGAGCTACCGCCTGTTTGCGACACGCCGCAAGTACGGCGCGACGGCGGACGCAAGCTTGCCGTCAAAGCCTTTTGTCATCAGGCGAAAGCCCAGATATCCTCGGCCTGGAAACCGACCCGGTAGCCTGCAGTCTTCAGCTTGACCACGACATGGCCGATTTCCGTTGCCGGCAGCGCGCCGACCTCGACCTTGATCATGCCGGGGCGGTAGCGCTTGAGGTCGAGCTGTTCGAAGACGATCCAGTCGGCGCCCTCGCAATCGACCAGAAAGGCGTCGATGTGCGTGACGCCGTTGCGGTCGAGCAACGTCTGCAGCGTTTCCGACGGCACCTCGATATCCCTGAGGTGCGGCGCGAACTTGTTGAAGTTGGGGTCATCCTCCCCCCAGGCATTCTTGCCCGACATCAGATTGGTGTCGGTGACCGACGAGCAGCCGATGAACTCGATCGGCAGCGTGCCGGCCTCGAGCGCTGCTGCATCGAAGGTGTGGACGGTGATGGTGCCCTTGGTCTTGGTCACTGCCACCGGCTCGATGACGAATCGTTCCGCGTCGGGATAGTTGGCGCGCAGGCGCTTCTGATTGTAGGGGATCGGCTCGACCAGCACGGCCCGGGCGCGCGGAATGCGATGCAGCCACGGCGTTACATCGTCGAACAGCGCGCCGTCGCAGGCGCCGACATTGACCATCTGGAACGGCTGTTTACCTCCGCCGAAGCGTGCCTTCAGCGCCGCCTTGGCCAGGAATTTCGTGCCGAGCAGCGCCGGTCCGCGATCGAGCAGACCGGCGGGCAGACCGAGTGAAAGGGCAATGCGCGCCAGGCTGGATACAGAACTCAAGGCTTATCTCCCGATACGACCTGCAAGGCGATGGGCCGCCTTCCATTCAAGCTTGCCGACGCCCACAGCGCCATGATCGGCCCCACCAGCAGCAGGAACGGCGGCAGAAGGTTGGGGAAGTAGATGCGGGTATCGTGGATCGGGAAGACGGTGAATTTCGCCAGCACGCCGAGCACAAGAGCTGCAAGCAGGATGCCGGCGCGGCGTTCGAGCCGAAAGCCCGCGCGGCTGAGCGCAAACCAGCCGGCCAGCGCGAGCACGCAGACGCCAACCCAGCTGTTGTTGCTGATGGCGCGAATGAAGGAGGCGGCAAACGCCTTGAGATAGGCGCCGACCGAGAACGGCGGCTCGAACCCATCCATATTGTAGTGCTGCTCGATGCTGGAGAACCACAGATGCGGCCACCAGCCGGGATGCTGCGCCCAGTGCGAGATGGCGAAATAGGCGATGAAGGACGCGGCAAAGCCGGCCAGCGCGCCCCATGCCCGCTGCCGGAACACCAGCAGCAGCACGGCGAAGATGGCCAGGAAAACAATGTTGTCCGGCCGCGCCATGAAGGCGAGGAAGAGCAGGACGGCCGTTGCCGCTTCGCGGCCGCGCACATAGGCAAGCAACCCGCCGAGGAACAGCGCCGAGCACAACAGATCCGGCGTCGACGCGCGTGCCGCATCACCGAAATCGGCCATGATCAGCACCGCGCCAACCAAGGGCGCCAGCGCTAGCGCGCCTTCGGTTCTGAGCCACAACAGCACGATCATCCCGAACAGCAGCACCGAGGCGACCTGTAGCACCCGCATCGCCTCGACCGGCGACATCACCACGCTCATCGTCGACAACATTTCGGCGTAGAGGAACTTGATCCGGTACATGCCGAGCAGCGAATGGAAGTCGGCGGCATTCTGCGCCATGTGGCTGCGGAAGCCGCCGCCATCGTCGGTCAGCGCCTTGTAGTCGGCGGCCGACACGCCGGCCTGGACCGTGCTGTAGGCATAGTCATGCAGCGCCTGCGCATCCGGGTATGCGCCCTCCTCCGCGATAGCGAGATAGGGCAGCATGTCCCAGTTGGCATCAGGCATCGTCCAGGCGGCGAACGCCGTGAGCAGGATGTAGAGCGAAAACGCCACCGCCCCAATGGCTGCTGCCCATCGCGCATAAGTCCCCTCGCCCCACGCCAAGACGGCCGAGGTCAGCCGGTCGAGTGCGTTTTGCGGGGCGGGAGATTTGCTCAGCATTGTCAGGCTCAGGACTTCATTTGACGATTTTGGCTTTACTTACCGACTTGGCTTTTGACGAAATCCTTCACGATCGAAACGATGCCGCGCGACAACAGGCTGTCGAAGGCATCGACGAAACGGTCGACATGCTCGCGCTGGCAGATCAGCGGCGGCTCGAGACGGATGACGTTGCGGTTGTATTCGGTGAAGGCGACGAGCACGTCATAGTCGCGCAGCAACAGCGCGCCGACAAAGCCCGACAGCGAGCCCTTCAGCTTGTCGTCGAGCACGCTGACGATCGGACGCAACACCATCGGCAAGGTCTGCGAGAAATCGTGGAACTCGAGCCCGACCATAAAGCCCTTGCCGCGCACATCCTTGATGATCTTCGGATATTTTTCCTTCAGCGCCTGCAGCCGCTGCAGCAAATAGTCGCCGGTCGAGGCGGCATTGTCGATCAGCCCCTCATCATAGAGCACATTAATGCCTTCGATCGCGGTGACGCAGGCCTCGCCCATGCCGCCAAAGGTGGCCATGGCATGGATCATCGCCGTCTTCGGCGTGCCGTAGGCCTTCATGTAGACCTCGCGCCGGGCAATCATCGCGCCGACCGCAGCCTTGCCGGCGCCGAGCGACTTGGCCAGCGCCGTCACATCCGGGACGACGCCGTAATGCTCGAAGGCATAGAAGCGGCCGGAACGGCCATAACCGCACTGCACTTCGTCGGCCACCCACAGCACGCCGTACTGGTCGCACAGCGCGCGCAGCTTCTGCCAGTACTCGGCGGGCGCCTGGATGATGCCGCCGCCGCCCTGGATGGTTTCCAGCACGATGACACCGACCTCCGGGTCGGAGCGGAACAAGCGCTCGACCGCGTCGATGTCGGCGAACGGAATGCGGACCGTGTTTTCGGCCATCTTGAAGTCGGCGCGGTAGAGCTGGCCGTCGGTGATGCCCAGCACGCCCTTGGTCTTGCCGTGGAAGGAGTTCTCGGCATAGACGATTTTCGGACGCTTCGGGCCGGCGGCGCGCTCGGCGAGCTTCACTGCCGCTTCCATGGCCTCCGAGCCGGACGAACCCAGAAACACCATGTCGAGATCGCCGGGCGAGCATTTGGCGATGTTGTGCGCCAGCGCCGACGCATATTGCGACATGAAGGCAATGGCGATTTCCTGGCGCTTCTCCTCCTGGAACTTGCGGCGGGCCTCCAGGATGCGCGGATGGTTGTGGCCGAAGGCCAGCGAACCGAAGCCGCCGAAGAAGTCGAGAATCTTGCGGCCGTTCTGGTCGATGTAGAACATGCCTTCGGCGCGTTCGATCTTGATCTTGTGGAAGCCGAGCAGCTTCATGAAATGCAGCTGGCCCGGGTTGAGATGCGCCTTGAACAGGTCTGTCATGCGCGCGACATCCATCGACTTGGCCTGCTCGACGCTGATCAGGTCGGGCTTGGCGATCGCGGCGGGCGACAGCGCCGGTGCGCTGACCATGGTGCGCGCGTTCGTCTGCTCAGGCTTGGCCATGACGGTCATCTCGGAGTTCTCCTGGTCGTCCCATCTTTACTCGGCGGGGACATGATTGGCGGTGACGGCAAGACCGTCCTTCTTGGCGCGGTATTCGCTGTAGGCGGCGATCAGCATGTCCTCGTCGCGATATTGCGGCACCCAGCCGA
The DNA here is from genome assembly GCF_053848025.1 of Mesorhizobium sp. 128a. Lineage (NCBI taxonomy): Bacteria > Pseudomonadati > Pseudomonadota > Alphaproteobacteria > Hyphomicrobiales > Phyllobacteriaceae > Mesorhizobium > Mesorhizobium sp. 128a. The sequence continues at coordinate 241,138 of NZ_JBSPKY010000008.1, forward strand.
GCTGGCGCTCGGCCTTGGACACGTCGAGCACACACTCCTCATCGGCGATCAGATATTGTTCGGGATCCATGATCGGCATGTTCATGAGATCGAGCAGGTCGAGCGTGCGCTTGACCGCCCAGCCCGGCGTCGGGATCAGCAGCGATTTCGATCCGGCATGCTTGATCAGGTCGCCCAGCAATTTCTTCACCGGCGGCGGATTGAGTGAGCCGAGATTATAGGGCTCGTTGGGCACGCCGGCCTTCCAGGCCGCGCGCGCGGCTTCCGCACAATCGAACACTGAGATGAACTGATAGGGATTCTTGCCCGAGCCGATCATCGGCACCGGAAGGTTCCAGTCGATCAGCTTGAACAGCTTTTCCAATATACCGAGGCGGCCGGGGCCGATGATCAGGCGCGGCCGAAACAGCGAGATCGACATGCCGCGCTTGCGCCATTCAGCGGCGAGCTCTTCTGTCTTCTGCTTCGACCAGCCATATTCGCCGAGCGGGGCGACCGGGTGCTCCTCGGTCATCGGCTGGGTCACCGTGTGGCCGTAGATCATGTCTGTGGTGTAGTGGACAAGCTTGGGCGCGCCGGCCTTGTCCATGGCCTGCATGATGTGTTCGGTGCCGTGGAAATTCACCGGGAAGAAGAAGTCGTGGCGCTTGGCGCGCACCTGGATTGGCGACAGCATCTTGGCCGACAGATTGTAGACCATGTCGTCGGCCTTGAGGCCGACCTTGGCCACCGAGGCCGGATCGGTGACATCGCAGGTGACGAAGCGGACCGAACGATAATGCGGCAGGTCGCTCTTGACGATGTCGGCAACGACAACCTCTTCACCATCGGCCACAAGCTTCGGGGCCAGATGACGGCCGACGAAGCCGTCACCGCCGAAAATCACATGTCTCATCGAACGGTCTCGTTTGCGTGGATCTTGTCGGGGGTGATGGAAGCGGTCTGGTCGTCATGTCCGCGCCCGCCCAAATCTCTGCCACTTTGCGCGATCAGCACGGTGCCGACACAGATGAAGACGATGCCGGCAATGCGCCAGGCGTTGAGGTCCTCGCGGAAGATGAAATAGGCGAAGATCGCGACCGCGACATAGGCAAGGCTGAGGAACGGATAGGCAAAGCTGAGCTCGACCTTGGACAGCACATAGAGATGCGAGGCCATCGAGATGACGAAGGTGCACAGGCCGAGGAACACCCACGGGCTGAAGACGATCTGCAACGGCTTCAGAAGCGGGTTGGTGCCTTCGAACGAGATCGGGCCGAGCGACATCATGCCTTGCTTCAGCATCAGCTGCGCCGCGGCATTGGTCATGACCGTGAACAGAATGAAGACGATATATTTCATATTTTCCACTCGTCGCTTGCAAGCGTCCTATTACAAACCTGCAAACATTTCGTGAAGCCACGACAATGTTTGAACTACGCTAGGATTGGCGGACTATTGACCACAATTTATTCGAATTCTACCTATTCCGCCGCCTCGATGCGCCCCAGCCGCATGTCGAGCTTTTTCGCCGTCCGCAGCCAGAAACCGGACATGAAAGCCGGGTCGCGCAGCGCCTCCAGCCGCTGCCAATCCGGGAAGGACGCCGCGAAACTCTCAGCCCCCATGCGCGCATCCTTGTAAGGGTTGACCGCGCCGCCGGCCGCGACCGTGATGCGGTCGAGTTCGCCAAGCAGTGTCAGCGTCTTGTCGCCCCGATTGGGGAAATCGAGCGTCAGCGTGAAGCCGGGCCGCGGAAATGACAGCAGACCCGGCGAACGGATCGACCCGAAGCGCTTCAGCACGGTGAGGAAAGAGCCCTGTCCGGCTCGCCGCGCGGCGTCCAGCAGCGTCGGCACGGTCTGGCGCGCGGCACTTTCCGGCACCACGCTCTGGTGCTGGTAGAGACCCCTCGGCCCATAGAGCCTGTTCCAGTCGCCGACGCCGTCGAGCGGAAAGAAAAAGTTCTGATAGCCGGTTTGGCGCGGTTCTGCCGAGCGCCCTTTCTTCCACCGGTAGGCGGCGTTGAAAGCAGTCAGGAACGGCCGGTTGAGCACATTGAAGGGCGGCGGGACCGGCACCGAAAGGCGAGAGCCGGCGCGAGACGCCGCATGAGAGCCATGTTCGGCATGATTGCCGGTCAACAACAAACCGCGTCCGCGGCCATGGCCGCCGGCCAGCTGGTCGATCCAGGCGACGGCATATTCATTGGCTTCGTCGGCGGCCTCCGCCAGTTCGAAGAATTCGCCGAGATCGGCAAACCGTGTCGCCGTCTCGACGATGTCCAGCGAAGGCACCCGCATCAGCCGGATCGAGGCCGACAGGATCAGGCCGGTCAGCCCCATGCCGCCGATCGTTGCCCCGAACAGCCGGGCATTGTCGGTTGCCGAGCAGGTGTAGGTTCGCCCGTCCGAGCGCAGCAGCGTCAGCGCTTCGACATGGCAACCAAAGGTGCCGCGCCGGTGATGGTTCTTGCCGTGAACGTCGTTGGCGATGGCGCCGCCAAGGGTCACGAACTGGGTGCCCGGAACCACCGCCGGAAAGAAACCGTAGGGCGCGGCGTGCGCAATGATGTCGGACAGCAACACGCCGGCTTCCGCCTCGATCAGGCCGGTCTCGGCGTTGAAGGCACCGATACGGTTCAGCGGCCGCATGTCGACGACCGCGCCCGCTTCGTTCTGACAGGAATCGCCGTAGGAGCGACCGTTGCCATAGGCGAGCAAGCCGTTTGCCTTTGCCTTGCCGCTCTTCATCAGTTCGATAGCCGTGTCAGCCGCGACGGTCCGCTTTGCGGCGGGCGTGGCGCGGCCGAAACTCTGGAATCGTGCGCCCGCCATTCCTTACCAGCCTCCAGCGACCAGCAGTGCTGCGCCGATAACTACGATGATCTGGCTGCGCCAGTCGCGGATGATGAAGACGACTGGATCGTCGTTCATCTCGTCGCGGCGCGCCAGGATCCAGACGCGCATGGTCAAATACAGCACGATCGGCGCCAGCGGCCAGACCAGCCAGGGATGCGGATAGAGTTCGCGCACGGCGGCGCTGTCCATGTAGAGCGCCAGCACCAGCGCCGAGGAGAAGGCCGACGCCATGCCGGCCTGGGCGACGATCTCCTGGTCTTCGATGCGGTAGCCGCGGCCTGCAATACGCTCGCCCACTGGAATGGCAGTGGTGCGCAGTTCGACATAGCGCTTCACCAGCGCCAGCGACAGGAAGAAGAAGATCGAGAAGGCGAGCAGCCAGAACGAGACCTCGACGCCGGTCGCCGCAGCGCCCGCCAGCACGCGCAGCGTGTAGAGGCCGGCCAGCGTCAGCACGTCGACCAAAAGCATGCGCTTGAACGACAGCGAATAGGCCGTGGTCACCACAATGTAGCCGGCGAGCACGCCCAGGAACTCGATCGGCAACAGAAGCCCGGCGGCGATGCCGATCACCACAAGCACCGCCATCGCCCCGATACCGAACGGGATCGACAGCGCGCCGCTGGCGAACGGCCGGTTGCGTTTGGTCGGGTGATTGCGGTCAAGCGCAAGGTCGAAGAAATCGTTGAGGATGTAGATGGCCGAAGCCACCGCACTGAAGGAGACGAACGCCAGCAGGCACTGCCATATCATGTTGGCGTTGAAGTATTCGTGCGACAGCACCATCGGCACCGCGATCAGGGAATTCTTCAGCCACTGATGCATCCGCAACATCTTGATGAATGTCTTCAATGTCCTTTTCGGCGCCGGCATCGTTTCGGCGCTACGCGTGGCCTGCCAGCGCTTCGCATGGCGGTCGGGCGCCACGACGATGGCGTCGCGCGCGGCTTCGAACACCTTGAGATCGTGACGGCTGTTGCCGGCATAGTCGAAACCGCCATCGCCATAGGCGGCGATGAGCGCGTCGCGCTTGCGGCCTGAGGTCATGTTGTGCGGACCGTCGGTCGCCAGCACATAGTCGAAGATGCCCAGATGCGCGGCAATCGCCTCGGCGAACTTGCGTGGCGTACCTGTCGCCAGCACGATCTTGCGGCCGTCGGCATGCTCGGCGCGCAGGCGCTGCAGCAGCGCTTCGCGATAGGGGAGCGAGGCCGGATCGATGTCGATGCGGTCGGCGATGGCTTGCTTCAGCCGCGCAGGGCCGGCGGCCAGCCAGAATGGAACCAGGAAAACATAGAGCGGATTCTTCTTGAGAAGGATGAACAGGCCTTCCCACAGAAGGTCGGTCGCAATCAGCGTGCCGTCGAGGTCGACCGCAAGTGGGATTGCGTTCTTGTCCGACCGCGCATCCATGTCTGTCCTGTCCTGCTCATAAACCCGTCGCGCCGTATTTGGGCGTCTTCGCATGGGTATAGCGGCGGAACGGCATAGTGAACGTTAAAACGCCTGGTTGCAGCCGGTAGGTGCCACGATATTTCCTGCGTCATTGTTAAGCAATCACTACCACGAACAATAAAAGGCCGGGCATTGCCCGGCCTCTGCAAGAGCTTCCTGCCGACTTTACTTGATGCGGGCAACGCCACCCGAGATTTCGACCGTTTCCGAACCGGTCAGGGCCTCGAGGTCGCCATTGGGCAAGGTGACGAAACAGCCGTTCGGGCAGAATTCCACGGTCTCGCCGGCGGCCAGCGCCAGTTCAGTCTTGCCGCCGCCTTCCGTCACGATCAGCGTACGGGTCTCAGCGTCCTTGTTGACCGCGCTGGCGGCAAAGGCCGAGCCACTCGCTGCGGTAAGAGCGATGGCGACGACGAGCGACTTCCACATTTTGCAATATCGGTGTTTCCACACCGCCTCTGTTGCATTTGGCAAGGCATTCTCGCCTTTGCATGGGAGCTTATATGAGATGCAAGCTGAACCGCAACTGAATGCCGCATTCATGCCGCAATTGGTTTGGGAGGAGCCCGGGGCCCCTAACTGGGATCGGGTTTGCGCGCCTTTCGGCCCGATTTGGCCAGGCGCGCCTTCTCGGCTGCCGCTTCGGCTTCGGCGTGCTCCTTCGCAGCGAACTCGACTTCGATCTTGTCGTCGTCGAGCGGCCATGCCTCGGTCTGCGTGACCTTGATCTCGGCGCGCGGCGTCGAGGGGATCTCGATATGCTCGCTCTCGAAGGCATCGAGTACGGCAAAGCGGATATCGTTCTGAACGATCGCGCCGTTCAGCACGTCGGCCAGGAACACGCGGATCTCGAATTCGAGTGCCGCCGGCCCGAAATTGGTGAACAGAACGAACGGCTCCGGGTTCTTCAGCACCAGCGCATGGCCGCGCGCGATCTCCAGCAGGATGGCGTGCACCCGCTTGACGTCGCTGCCATAGGCGACGCCGACCTTGATCTCCACACGTCCGAGCTTGTTGCGGTGCGTCCAGTTGCCGACGGCATTGTTGATCAGGTTCGAGTTGGGCAGGATCACCGACTGCCGCTGGAAGGTCTCGATCTCGGTGGCGCGCACGCTGATCTTCTTGACCGTGCCCGAGGTGTCGCCGGCGACGATCCAGTCGCCGACCTTGAAGGGCCGCTCGGCGAGCAGGATCAGGCCTGACACGAAGTTGGACACGACATTCTGCAGGCCGAAGCCGATACCCAGCGAAAGTGCGCCGGCAACGAGCGCCAGGTTGGAGAGATCGATACCCGCAGCCGAGATGCCAACGAGACCGGCAACGGCGACGCCGGCATAGCCGACCGCCAGCCGGATCGAATTGCGCACGCCGGTATCGACCTTGCCGCGCGCCATCACCGAGCCGTCGAGCCAGCCCTGGAACCATCGGGTCAGGAAATAGCCGATGATGAAGACGACGATGCCGGTGAGGATGCCGGTGACCGAAATCGTCACCGAGCCAATGGTGATGCCTGTCGCCAGTTTGTACGCCCAGGCCTGGATGTCGCCGGGCTGGAACCCCCACATCAACAGGATCAGCGGCAGGAACACCAGCACGATCATCAGATTGATCGCGACGCTGACCACCAGGCCGAGTTGGTCTAGCGCAGTATCCTCATAGCTGGAGTTGGTCTTCAGCCAGCGCCCGATCGAGGTGCCGGCGAAGCCACCCTCCTCGCCGATCTCGCGCGCCGAGAGGAAGCCGATATAGGCGGTGAGCAGGATGGTGCCGGTGACCACGACCTGCAGCGAGACGAAGATGGCGAGGCCGATATAGCCGAACAACGCCGCCGTGATGGTGAACAGGCCGAGCGCGACGCAGGTATAGCGCAGCCAGGCCGGCCAGGGGCGCCAGCTTCCGTCGGCTCTCTTATACGGCCTCAGCAACGCCATCAGGATCAGGATGACGCCGACGATGACAGTGGCGACAAAACTTCTGGCGATTGTCAGCGACAATGGCGAACCCATCTTGTCGTTGACGATCGACAGGAAGTTATTGACGCCGATGACGACCGCCATGGCCGTCGTCAGCCGCACCAGCCAGCGCGCCGGGCCGGTCTCGACCTGGATCAGGCGCCAGTTCGGCATCCGTGGCTCCAGCGCAGCATTGGTCAGGCGGTTGACGCAGAACACTATGGCGATGACGGCGGCCAGCGCATTGAGGAAGACGCCTATGTCGCCGCGCAGCACATTGTAATAATTGTAGAGAAAGACCGTCGAGGCGAGGAAGGCGCTGACCGCCAGCGTCGGCAGCAAGGTCGACCAGAACGCCACCGATAGGCGGCTGAGATAGGTGGGGTCCTCAACCGACGGATCGGCTTCGAAGATACGCCCGAACAGACGGCGTCCCCCGACGAGAAGCACCGCCGCCAGCCCCAGCGACATGAACGTCGCGGCAAGCATCGCCTGGAACTTGAACTTGAAGGCAAAGCTCAGCCACGACGATACCGCCCTGAAAAGGTTGGCGTATTCGTCCCTTGCGTCGGAGAACACCTGCGAGCTCAGCGCCTCGGACAGTGCGTAGCGCTTGGTCAAAAAGTTGCGGAACTGCTCACTGCGCATATTGCCGATCTTGTCGATCAGCCCGCTGATGCGGATCGACAGGTTCTGAGCGCTGGCGACGACCGCGTTGATCTCGGCCTTTTCCGAAGCCAGCGCCTGGCGCTCGCCGGTCACGATGTCGGGCTCCTGCGGCTGGCCCGCCGCCGGCGGCGGACCCAGCACTTCGATGCGATTGTTGATGTCGGTGAGCCGCGAACGGAACGCCAAAGCACTGGTCAGCGCCGCCCGCGACAGATCCTCCAGCCGCAGACGGATATCGACGAGGGAGGCATCGTCCTGGCCGTCCTGCTGTAATTTCTTCTCGAGATCGTCGGTCTTGGCCGTCAGGCCCTGGATGACCTTCTGCTGATCGGTGATCAAGCCGGCGGAGCCCTGGCCCAGCGCCTGCGCCATCGCCTCGAACGAAGGCGACGCCGAAATGATCAGCGTGAAAGCCAAAATCAGGCGAAGCAATCTCAAAAGCATGACTATTGGCGACTCACGGGCGGCAAAGGCATTCAAAAACCCTGTCCTTGATAAAGACGGCCATATCGTGGGGCAAGCCGTCGCATCGCGGAGTCGGCCAGTCGAAAAGCCATGGCGCAATCTTGGCTTTGCACCCGCCGCCTGCTCTATAGTCTGCCGCATCGCACCCGAGCCGGATGATCTCAGGTCTGTTCGACCTGAGATCATCCGGCTCTGAAAATCAAAGATATAGAGCATGATGTCGCCCGAAAACCGCTTCACACTTTTCGGCATCATGCTCTAGGGATGGCATGAAGAATGGCGGAATATTCAGCCTTTTCGCTTCTCACGAACGCGCTCAAGGGAAACCAGGACTGGAAGCCGGCCTGGCGCAAGCCGGATCCGAAGGCTTCCTATGATGTCATCATCATCGGCGGTGGCGGCCATGGCCTGTCGACGGCCTATTATCTGGCCAAGGAGCACGGGATCACCAATGTCGCGGTGCTGGAGAAGGGGTGGCTGGGTTCCGGCAATGTCGGCCGCAACACCACGGCGGTGCGCTCGAACTACCTTCTGCCCTCCAACACCCGTTTCTACGAATATTCGATGAAGATGTGGGAGAACCTCTCGCACGACCTCAACTACAACGTCATGTTCTCGCAGCGCGGCTGCCTGAACCTTGCCCACACGCCGGCCCAGTTCGACGACTATGCACGGCGCGGCAACGCCATGCGCCATCTCGGCGTTGACGCAGAACTGATGAGCACGGCAGAGATCAAACGGCTGGTGCCGGCGCTCGACATGTCGGCCTCGGCGCGCTTTCCCATCGTCGGCGGCCTGATGCAGCCGCGCGCCGGGACTGCCCGCCACGACGCCGTCGCCTGGGGCTATGCGCGCGGCGCAGACCGCCGCGGCGTCGACATCATCGAGAATTGCGAGGTCACCGGCTTCCTGCGCGACGGCGACCGCGTCACCGGCGTGCAGACGACGCGCGGCGAGATCCGCGGCAAGAAGGTCGCGGTGGCGGTGGCCGGCAGCACCGGGCGGGTGATGCAGCTTGCCGGTATCGACAGAATGCCGATCGAGAGCCATGTGCTGCAGGCATTCGTCACCGAATCGCTGAAACCCTTCATAGATACGGTGCTGACCTTCGGCATGGGGCATTTCTACATGTCGCAGTCCGACAAGGGCGGCCTCGTCTATGGCGGCGATATTGACGGCTACAACAGCTACGCCCAGCGCGGCAATCTGCCTGTTGTCGACGAGGTGATGAGCGAGATGCTGGCGCTGTTTCCGGGCCTTGCCCGCGTGCGCATGCTGCGCTCCTGGGGCGGCGTCTGCGATATGTCGATGGACGGTTCGCCGATCATCACCACCGGGCCGCTGCCCGGCATGTATCTCAACTGCGGCTGGTGCTATGGCGGTTTCAAGGCGACGCCGGCCTCCGGCTGGTGCTTTGCATACACCATCGCCAAGGACGAGCCCCACGCGTTCAACGCGCCGTTCACGCTCGACCGGTTTTATCGCGGCCTGGTGATTGACGACAAAGGCCAGGGCGCGACGCCCCGACTGCACTAGGGAAAGAAAAATGCTTATTACCTGTCCCTATTGCGGCCCGCGCGACGTCATCGAATTCACCTATCAGGGCGACGGCAACCGCGAACGCCCGCAGCCCGCCTCGCAGGACCTCGACGGCTGGAACGCCTATGTCTACGACCGGCTGAACCCCGCCGGCGACCACAATGAGATCTGGCAGCATTCCGGCGGCTGCCGCACGCATCTGAGGATGGTGCGCAACACGGTCACACATGAGATTTCCAGCACCGGCTTCGCCCGCGGCGACCACAACGCCGCCGCCCGGCACAAGACAGGGGGCAAGTCGTGAGCCCGCGCCGCACAGAGACCGGCGGCCGGATCGACCGGCTGCGCACCATCCGTTTCACCTTTGAAGGCACGCCCTACACCGGCCACGCCGGCGACACGCTGGCTTCGGCCCTGCTTGCCAACGGCGTCACGCTGTTCGGGCGTTCGTTCAAATACCACCGTCCGCGCGGCGTGCTCTCCGCCGGGGTCGAGGAGCCGAATGCGCTGGTGACGGTGCTGCGCGGCGAAGTGCGCGAGCCGAACATCGCCGCGACCATGGTCGAGATCTATGACGGGCTGGTGGCCGTCAGCCAGAACCGCTTTCCCTCGCTCGCCTGGGACGTCAACGCCGTCAACCAGCTTGGCGGCAAGATCCTGGCCGCCGGCTTCTACTACAAGACCTTCATGGGTCCGGTCTTCGGCCCACTGAAGGGCACCCGCTTCTGGATGTTCTGCGAGCATTTCATCCGCCGCGCCGCCGGGCTAGGCCGCGCTGGCATTGCCGCCGACGCCTCACGCTACGAGCGCATGAACGCGTTCTGCGACGTGCTGGTGGTCGGCTCCGGCCCGGCCGGCCTGTCGGCCGCAAAGACGGCTGCTGATCAGGGCGCCCGCGTCATCCTTGCCGAACTCGAGCCGCGTTTCGGCGGCTCGGCCAACTGGTCCGGCGAAACCATCGACGGCACGCCGGCCGCCGAATGGGCGGCGCGCACCGTCAGCCAGCTCGAAGGCCATGACACGGTCCGTCTGCTGCCACGCACCACGGTGTGGGGCTATTATGACGGCAACACGCTCGCCGCACTCGAGCGCGTCACCGACCACAAGGAAACGCCCGGGAAAGGCGAACCGCGCCATCGTTACTGGGCGATCCGCGCCAAGACGGTGGTGCTGGCCACCGGCTCGTTCGAGCGGCCGCTGGTATTTCCGGGCAATGACCGGCCGGGCGTCATGCTGGCACATGCCGGTGAGCGCTATGCCAACGATTATGGCGTGCTGCCGGGTGACAGGATCGCGCTGTTCACCAACAATGACAGCGCCCATCGCTCGGCGCTGGCATTGAAGAAAGCCGGCGCGGCCATCGTCGCCATCGTCGACGTTCGCCCCGAACTGTCCGCCGAGATGCGCAGCCTGGCCACCGAGGCCGAAGCCGAAATCCTCACCGGCCATGCCGTGGTTGCCACCGAAGGCGGCAAGGCGCTCTCCGGCCTCAAGGTGCAGCGCTTCGACATGAACTCGGGCACGCTGAGCGGCGATATCAGGAGCATCCACGCCGATTGCCTGCTGATGTCAGGCGGCTGGTCGCCGACCATCCATCTCGCAAGCCAGGCTGGTGCCAGGGCAGAGTGGAACGCCGACCGCCAGGCCTTCCTGCCGCCGAAACCGACTCGGCAATGGATTGGCGCCGGCGCCTTCAACGGCAGCTTTTCAACCGTCGAAGCCATCACTGAGGGCCGTGCCGCCGGCCTGTCCGCGGCAGGCGGCGCGAGTGCGCCGGCAGCCTTGCCGGATGTCGAGGCAGCACCCGGCAATCCCGATCCGGCGCCGGTGTTCGAGATCAAGGCGAAGGGCAAGAGCTTCGTCGACTTCCAGCATGACGTCACCGCCGAAGACGTGCGGCTGGCGCATCGGGAAGGGTTTGTTTCGGTCGAGCACCTGAAGCGCTACACCACGCTCGGCATGGCGACCGACCAAGGCAAGAACTCCAACGTGCCGGGCCTCGCCATCATGGCTGAGGCGTTGGGCAAGCCGATCCCCGAAGTCGGCACGACGCGGTTCCGCCCGCCCTATTCGGCGGTATCGATCGGCTCGCTCGCCGCTGAACGTTTCGGCGATTTGAAGCCCGAGCGGCTGACGCCGATCCATGACTGGCACTTGGCCAATGGCGCCACGATGTATTCGGCCGGCCTCTGGTTCCGGCCGATGATCTACGGCCTTGCCGGCGAGACGATCGAGCAGGCTTATGTTCGTGAAGCCAAGGCCACGCGCGAAAGTGCCGGCATCGTCGATGTCTCGACGCTGGGCAAGATCGCCGTACAGGGACCGGATGCGGCGGAATTCCTCGACCGCGTCTACACGAACATGTTTTCCACCCTCGCCGTCGGCAAGGCCCGCTACGGGCTGATGCTGCGCGAGGATGGGCTTGCCTTCGACGACGGCACGACCTGGCGGCTTGGCGAACAGGATTTCCTGATGACCACCACCACGGCCAACGCCGGCAAGGTGATGCAGCATCTGGAATATTTCCTCGACGTCGTCTGGCCGGACCTGAAGGTGCACGTCACCTCGGTGACCGATGAATGGGCGGGTGCCGCCATCGGCGGGCCGAAGGCACGCGCCATCCTGGCCGCGTGCGTCACCGGCACTGCGGTAGACAACACAGCCCTGCCCTTCATGGGCATTGTGCACGGCCAGATTGCCGGTGTGCCGGTGATGATTTGCCGGCTGTCCTTCTCCGGCGAGATGGCGTTCGAGGTCTATTCCGGCGCCGGCCACGGCACTCATGTCTGGGAAGCGCTGGTCGAGGCCGGCAAGCCGTTCGGGCTGGTCACCTACGGACTGGAAGCGCTGGGCACCATGCGCATCGAGAAAGGCCACGTCACCGGCGCCGAGATCGACGGCCGCACCACGGCGCGCGACCTGCATCTCGACTGGATGCTGTCGAAGAAAAAGCCGTTCATCGGCTCGGCGATGATGGATCGCGAAGGCCTGATCGCGCCGGACCGGCTGCAGCTGGTCGGCCTGGTCTCGCTCGACAACCGGCCGTTCAATGGCGGCGCCCATATCGTCGAGGAACTGGACGAAGCCAACCCGCACGATTCCATCGGCCACATCACCGCCTGCTGCTATTCGCCGGCGCTGGGCAAGCACATCGCGCTCGCTTTGGTCGAGGGCGGCAAGGCGCGCCATGGGACCCGCGCGTTCGTCTCCGATCCGCTGCGCAAGCGGTTCGGGCCGGTGGAGATCGTCTCCAACCACTTCTACGACCCGGACGGGAGCCGCATGCATGGTTGAGCGTCAATCACCGCTTGAACCGGTCTTTCATCCTGGCTCGCACGGCAATTTCGAGCATGGCGTTGAAATCCTGTTGTCCGAAACCAGGCCGGGATCGATCCTGCAACTCGCCGCATGGCCCGGCGAGGAGAAGAAACTCATCGCCGCCATCCGCAGTGTCACCGGCCTCGCTCTGCCCGATGGCGCCGGCGGCGGCATCGCCGATGGCGCCAAAGCTGTGTTCGGCTTTGCGCCGGGAAAATTCACCGTCGTCGATGCGGCCGAGGGCCTGGCAGCGGCCTTTGCCAAGGTCATCACCCCGGCCATGGGCACGGTGACCGACCTGTCGCATGGCCGCACCGCGATCCGCATCGCCGGGCCGAAAGCGGAATGGGTGCTGGCGAAATTCTTCGCCATCGATTTTGCGCTGCCAGCATTCCCCGTTGGCGCCGGCCGTTCGACCACCCATCACGACGTCTTCGCCCAGATCCAGCGCACCGGCGCCGACCAGTTCGACATCTATATCTTCCGCTCCTTTGCTCGTTCGTTCTGGAAGGCGCTCTGCCATGCCAGCGAGGAAGTCGGCTACGAAGTGCAGTAGCGGAAGCGGAAAAAAGGCTCCGTCATCCGGCCTCTGGCATCAAGGCCAGCCGGTTCTGCCGCTAGAGAATCCTGCCGCGGAAGGCCATGGTGGGAAACGTGGCCGCCCAACCGGTCCAAGGGGTTTAAAAGAATCCCGTCTCAGAGTCGGCATCGTCGTTTGGTTCGAACATCCCCATGACTGCAGAAATATCCGCCGGCGCCACGGATCGCGCCGATGTGTCGGCCAGAGCCTTGCTCTTGCTGCCGCTGACGGTCGCCTGCGGCGTGTTCATGACCAGCCTCGACCAGAATGTCGTGGTCACCGCCCTGCCCGGGATCGGCGAAAGCCTCGCGCGCCCGCCGAGCCAGCTCGGCCTGTTGATCACCGTCTATGTCGCCAGCCTGATCATCTCGATGCCACTTGGCGGCTGGGCCGCCGACCGCTTCGGCCTGCGCAATGTCTACTGCTTTGCCTTGCTGGTGTTTGCGGCGTCATCGGCGCTGTGCGGGCTGTCCAACGACATCTGGACGCTGGTCGGCGCCCGTGCGTTGCAAGGCTTCGGCGGCGCCTTGATGGGGACGCTCGGCCAGGTCGTTATCCTGTCGACCTTCCCGCGCAGCCGCACGCTCAAGATCAATATGTATATCTCGCTCGCCGGCCAGTCCGGGCCGTTGGTCGGCCCGCTCGTCGGCGGCGCGCTCACCACTTACATCTCCTGGCGCTGGATCTTCTTCATCAACGTGCCATTCGCACTGGCAGCGGCCGTGCTTGCCGCCTCGCTGTTTCCGACGGTCACCAAACCGGTGCGCACGCCGTTTGATTTTCCGGGTTTCCTGCTGGTCGGCAGCGGCATGGTGCTGCTGGTCTTCGGCATGGATTCGCTTGCCGCAAAAGACGCGGGCAGCAGCATGATTGCGGCTGAGCTGGCGCTGGCGATCGTCATCCTGACGATTGCCTCATTCTACTGCCTGCGTGCCCGCAATCCCTTGCTTGATCTCAAGCTGTTGCGCATCCGCACCTTCCGCATCTCCTTCCTCACCGGCGGTGGGCTGGACACGATCGGACTAAGCTCCGTCGTCTTCCTGCTGCCGCTGATGTTCCAGCTCGGCTTCGGCATGAGCGCGGTGCAGGCGGGATCGCTGACCTTCGTCGCGGCGATCGGCTCGCTGATCATGCGTGTCTTCATGCCGCGCCTGCTCAACCGCTTCGGCTTTCGCCGCGTGCTGGTCGTCAACACGCCGATCGTTGCCGGCATGGTTGCGGGCTTCGCCCTGATAGAGGCAACCACGCCGGTCTGGATCGTGCTTGCCTATATCTTCGCCTTCGGTGTTCTGCGCTCGGCGCAATGGGCCTCGACGGGCAATCTCGCCTATTCCGATATCGCGCCAGACCAACTCGCCCGCTTCAGCGCCCTCTATTACATCCTGTGGCAGCTGGCGGTGGCGATCAGCGTCGGCCTGGCAGCCGCACTGCTCTCATTCCTGGCCGGCGGCGGGCCGGCCGTGACCAACGACTTCCGCATCCTGTTCGTGGTTGAGGGCATCATCACGCTCTGCGCGCTGATCGCCTATCTCAAGCTGACACCGCAGGACGGTGCCCATGTCAGCGGCCACGGCGCGCAATTGACCGTGGAATAGAGCCGGGGCCTATTCGCTGAACGTCACCCACTCTTCCAGCGGCACGCGGTCAGTGCGGAAGTCGTTTTCGGGCTTGGACGTATCCTCATGGCCGAGTGCCATGCCGCAGACGACAATCTCCTCGTCCGGAATGTTCAGCACGGGCCGGATCTGCCGGTGATAGGGTGCGAAGGCGGCTTGCGGGCAGGTGTGCAGGCCCCTGCCCCGCGCCGCCACCATGATGTTTTGCAGGAACATGCCGTAGTCGATCCACGAGCCCTGGTTCAGCCGCCGATCGATGGTGAAGATCATGCCGACAGGCGCATCGAAGAAGACGAAGTTGCGGTCGTGCTGGGCGCGCATCTTGTCGACCTCGCGGCGGCCGATGCCGAGCGCGCCGTAAAGCCCGAAGCCGTTGGCGCGCCGGCGAGTGAGATAAGGCTCGAAGAACTGGGTGGGATAGTAGCGATACTCGTCCCAATCCGCCTTTTCGGCGCGGATGCCGGAATTGAGGATGGCATCGGTGATCTGCTGCTTGATCTCGCCCTTGGTCACATAGACACGCCAGGGCTGCATGTTGGTGCCCGAAGGCGCACGCGCGGCAACGGAAAGAATGGCGCGGATCGTCTCGTCGTCCACCATGTCGGGCAGGAAGGCTCGCACCGAACGACGAGACAGGATCGCCTCGTCGACAACAGCCGCGTCTTGCGCAATTTGGGCGTTTTTTTCCAGCATGGGCCGTCCCTTTGCGCATACCGTCAAGCTGAACGGGCTTCCGGAAAAATCATGCGCCGATTCCAAACCTTTGGTCGTCGACCGGACGCCCCCAATTCAACCGTTCGTGGCCGAGCCTTTGCATGAACCGTCAAAATCGCGCAAGCAAATCTTGTGATCCCATGAAAATCCTCTTGATTTTTTCATGGGTGTGGTTTCTCATGAAATTCACCTCCGATTTTTCATCATGTGACCGCTGTGCCTTCAGCTACCGCCGAACCATTGCAGGGACCTGACGAACGCCTGCTGGCGAGCGATATCCGTGCGCTGCGCAAGGCGCGTGGGCTGACGCTTTCCGAGATCGCACTGAAGCTCGGCCGCTCCGTCGGCTGGGTCAGCCAGGTCGAGCGCGGCCTGTCGACCCCTTCGCTCGGCGACCTCAGGGCCTTCGCCGACCTGTTCGGCGTGCCGCTCAGCCTGTTCTTCAGCCATGACGTGCCGATCGAGAAGGAGCGCGGCGTTGTCGTGCGCGCCGGCAGCCGGCGCACGCTTGGCACAAGCGAATCCGGCCTGGTGGAGGAGCTTCTGTCGCCCGATCTCGGCGGTAGTTTCGAGATGGTGCGCTCGATCTTCGCGCCGGGCGCGGAACTGAAGACCGAGCATCTGCGGCCAACCGAAGAGGCCGGCTACATCGCCTCCGGGATTTTCGAGATCGAGATAGCAGGCGTCTGGCACCGGCTCGTTGAAGGCGATTCCTTCCGCTTCGAGCGCAAGCCTTACCGCTGGCGCAACCCGGGCACCGAGCCGGCAGTGGTCATCTGGGTGGTTTCACCGCCTGTTTATTGAATGAGGGTTTTGATATGGCCGGTTTGCCGACCACGGCACGCGTGGTGATCATCGGAGGCGGTGTCGTCGGCACCTCCTCGCTCTACCACCTCGCCAAGGCGGGCTGGACCGACTGCATGCTCCTGGAAAAGAACGAGCTGACATCGGGCTCGACCTGGCACGCCGCCGGCAACGTGCCGACCTTCTCGTCGTCCTGGTCGCTGATGAACATGCAGCGCTATTCGACCGAGCTTTATCGCGGCCTCGCCGATGCGGTCGACTACCCCATGAACTACCATGTCACCGGCTCGCTCCGTCTCGCCCACACCAAGGAGCGCATGCAGGAATTCCAACGCGCCAAGGGCATGGGCCGCTACCAGGGCATGCACATCGACATTGTTGGCCCCGACGAGATCAGGCGCCGCTACCCATTCATCGAGACGCACGATCTCAAGGGCGCGCTCTACGACCCGAGCGACGGCGACATCGACCCAGCGCAGCTGACGCAGGCGCTGGCCAAGGGCGCACGCGACATGGGCGCGAAAATCGTCCGCTTCTGCCCCGTCACCGGTGTGCGCCGCGACAACGACGAATGGGTGGTTATAACCCCGCAAGGCGAGATCCGCTGCGAAATCGTCGTCAACGCCGCCGGCTACCGTGCCGCCGAAGTCGGCAAAATGTTCGGCCGTGACGTCCCGATGATGGTGATGAGCCATCAGTACATCTTGTTCGAGGAAATCCCCGAACTGATGGCCTGGTCGAAGGAACAGGGTAGGAAACTTCCGCTGCTGCGCGACGTCGACACCTCCTACTATCTGCGCCAGGAAAAGAACGGCATGAATCTCGGTCCCTATGAGCGCAATTGCCGCGCGCATTGGGCGACCCATAACGATCCGATGCCGGAGGATTTCTCCTTCCAGCTGTTCCCCGACGATCTCGACCGTCTCGAACATTATCTGGCGGACGCCGTAGCCCGCGTGCCCATCCTTGGCACTGCCGGCCTGTCCAAGGTCATCAACGGACCGATCCCCTATGCCCCGGACGGCAACCCGCTGATCGGGCCGATGCCGGGGGTTCCCAACGCTTTCGAGGCCTGCGTTTTCACCTTCGGCATCGCGCAAGGCGGCGGCGCCGGCAAGGTGCTGGCCGAATGGGTGACCGAAGGCCAGACCGAATGGGACATGTGGTCCTGCGATCCGCGCCGCTTTACCGCCTTTGCCGCCGCACCCGACTATGCCGTCGCCAAGGGCATGGAGATCTATGGCAATGAATACGCCATCCAGTTCCCCAGGCATGCCTGGCCGGCCGGCCGCGACCGCAAGCTGTCGCCGATCCACGACCGTATCAAGGCGCTCGGCGCCCAGTTCGACGCCTACAATGGCTGGGAGCGTGCCACCTGGTATGCGAAGGAAGGCGACGGCACGTCGGAAGAAGCAACGCTGACCTTCAACCGCGACGGACCCTGGCAGCATCGCGTGCGCGAAGAATGCCTGGCGGTGCGCGACGCCGCCGGCATTCTGGACCTGCCGGGCTTTTCGCGATTCCGCCTGGAAGGTCCCGGCGCCCGCGCCTGGCTGGAAACGATGATCACCGGCCTGGTGCCGAAACCCGGCCGTATCGGCCTCGGCTACTTCTCCGACGACAAGGGTCGCATCGTCACCGAGATGTCGATCATGGCGCTTGCCGAGGACCTCTTCTTCCTGATCACCGCCTCGGTGGCGGAGCTGCACGATTTCGAGTGGCTGCAGAACCATCTGCCACAGCCCAATCAGCTCACGCTGCAGAACCTGACCGACGCTTTCAGCTGTCAGATCCTGTCCGGGCCGAAATCCCGCGACATTCTCGCCGAACTGACGGACGCCGACCTCTCGCTGCCCTGGCTTTCGCACCAGTCGGCGCAGATCGCCGGGCACTGGTGCCAGTTGGTGCGCGTGTCCTTCGCCGGCGAACTCGGCTGGGAAATCCACACCAAGGTGGAAGACACCGGCGCCATCTTCGATGCCGTCTGGGCAGCGGGACAAAAGCACGGACTAAAACCGTTCGGGATGTATGCGCTGGATTCGCTGCGCCTCGAAAAAGGCTACCGCACCTGGAAGGGTGACCTGTCGACCGACTACACGATCCTGCAAGGCGGGCTCGAACGGTTCGTCAAATGGGACAAGCCGGAGTTCCGCGGCAAGACAGCCCTGCAGAACGAAAAGCAGCAAGGCGTGAAGAAGCGCTTCGTCACACTGGTCATCGAAAACCCCGGTGAGTGCGATGCGCCCTCGGTGTCGACGCTGTGGCATGACGGCAAGATCGTCGGCGAGACGACGTCGGGCGGCTGGGGTCATCGCATCGACAAATCGATCGCGCTCGGCATGCTGCGCGCCGACCTGGCTGAACCCGATACCGCCATCGAGATCGAAATCTTCGGCGACCGCTTTCGGGCGATCGTGCAGAAGGATGAGCCGCTATGGGATCCCAGGAACGAGAGGCTGCGGGCGTGAAAACAGTCATCCTCACCGATGGCGGCATGGGCCAGGAGCTGGTCCGCCGCAGCAAATCCGAGCCGACGCCGCTGTGGTCTGCCAAGGTGCTGATCGACGAACCGGATCTGGTGCGCGGCCTGCATGCGGAATTCATCCGTGCCGGTGCCCGCGTCATCACCATCAACACCTACTCGGCAACGCCGGAGCGACTGGCGCGCGAGGGCGCGGAGGAGCTGTTCAAGCCGCTGCAGAAGCGTGGCATCGAACTCGCGAGGCAAGCTTGCGAGCAAGCTGGAGAGGCAACCATCGCCGGCTGCCTGTCGCCGCTGTTCGGCAGCTATGCGCCGGCACTGACCATTTCCTATCAGGACACACTCGACATCTACCGCCGCATCGTTGCCGAGCAGGCGGACGGCGTCGATCTCTTTCTGTGCGAAACCATGGCCTCGGCCGATGAAGCGCGTGCGGCCGTCACGGCGGCATTGGAAAGCGGCAAGCCGGTCTGGGTATCATGGACGCTGGCCGACCACGGTACCCCGCGCCTGCGCAGCGGCGAGACAATAGCAGCGGCGGTCGGTGCACTTGACGGCCTGCCCGTGGCGGCGCGGCTGCTCAACTGCTGCCGCCCTGAAGCGATCGCAGCAGCATTGCCCGAGCTGATCGATCTCGGCGGCCCGGTCGGCGCCTATGCCAACGGCTTCACTTCCACCGAAGCGCTCAAGCACGGCGGCACGGTGGATGTGTTGCATGCCCGTCACGACCTTGGTCCGGACGCCTATGCCGAGCAGGCCATGGGCTGGGTCGAGGCCGGCGCTGATATCGTCGGCGGCTGCTGCGAGGTCGGTCCCGCCCATATCGCGGCCTTGCGCGACCGGCTCGAACAGGCCGGCTACCACATTTCGGGAGTTCAATGATGCCCAGACCCTCATCACGCATTACTGGTATCGTGCCTTCGGGCAGGGATGGCTGGGAGGTCCATACCGAGGCCTGGGCTCGCAAGGAGGCTGGCCAGGACATCATCATGCTGTCGGTCGGCGACCACGATTTCGACACGCCGTCGCAAACCATCGAAGCTTGCGTGACGGCGGTGCGCGGCAGCAACCATCACTACACCCCGCTTTCGGGTGTTCCGCGCCTGCGCAGGGCAATGGCGGCGGCATCGACCGCCTGCAACGGCATCGAAACAGGCCCCGAGCAGGTGATTGCCACGCCCGGTGGCCAGGCTGCCCTTTATGCGGCGGTGCAGGCGGTGCTAGACCAGGGCGATCACGCTATTGTGGTGGCGCCCTACTACGCCACCTATCCCAACACATTCAGCGCGGCCGGCGCTGGTTTCACCGTGGTCGAGACGCCGGCCGAGGACGGTTTCCAGCCACGCGCCGACAGGATCCGCGCGGCACTGAAGCCCAACACGCGCGCCATATTGATCAACACGCCGAACAACCCGACGGGCGCCGTCTATTCGCGCGAGCGGCTGGAAGAGCTGGCCGACATCTGCAAAGAGCGCGATCTCTGGCTGCTTTCGGACGAGGTTTACTGGACACTGGGCGGCGGCGAGCACATCTCGCCTCGCGGCCTGCCCGGCATGGCCGACCGCACGCTGGTCATCAATTCGATGTCCAAGAGCCACGGTATGACCGGCTGGCGAATGGGCTGGCTGACCGGCCCGGCCAAGATGATCACGCTTTTGACCAACCTCAATCTGGTGACGACTTACGGCTTGCCGGCCTTCATCTCGATCGCTTGTGCCGAGGCGCTGGAGAACCGGTATGGCGTCAAGGAGATCGCCGAACGCTACGCGGCGCGCCGCACCGTCCTGCTCGATGCCGTGCGCGGTATGAACAACGTCACCGTGCACGGCTCGGAAGGCGGCATGTATGTCATGCTCGACATCTCCGCCGTCGAGCCGGACGACGAGAAATTCGCCTGGGCCTTTCTCGACAAGGAGAATGTCGGCGTCATGCCTGGCTCCAGCTTCGGCCATGCCGCAGCCGGCCATATCCGCATCAGCCTCTGCCAGCCGGAGCCCGTGCTTCAGGAAGCAGCAAAACGCCTGCGCCGCTTCGCATCCAGCTATCGCCGCGAGGCCGCATGAGCAAGACGATACCGACCAAGGCCATTCCCAATAAAGCGAGGGCCGTGATCATCGGCGGCGGCGTCTCCGGATGTTCGGTGGCCTATCACCTGGCCAAACTCGGCTGGACCGATATCGTGCTGTTGGAACGCAAGCAGCTGACCTCCGGCACGACATGGCACGCCGCCGGTCTGATCGGCCAGTTGCGCGGCTCGCAAAATATGACGCGGCTGGCGAAATATTCGGCCGACCTCTACGTCAAGCTGGAAGCCGAAACCGAAGTCGGCACCGGCATGCGCCAGGTCGGCTCGATCACGGTTGCGCTGACCGAGGAGCGCAAGCACGAAATCTATCGGCAGGCCTCGCTCGCCCGCGCCTTCGATGTCGACGTGCGCGAGATTTCTCCGAGGGAAGTCAGTGAGATGTATCCGCATCTCAACGTGTCCGACGTCGTCGGCGCTGTCCATCTGCCGCTCGACGGCCAGTGCGATCCGGCCAACATCGCCATGGCACTCGCAAAAGGTGCGCGCCAGCGCGGCGCCACCATCGCCGAGAACGTCAAGGTCACCAAGGTTCACACCAATGCCGGCCGCGTCACCGGCGTGTCATGGGCGCAAGGCGAGGATCAGGGCACCATCGAGGCCGACATCGTCGTCAACTGCGCCGGCATGTGGGCGCGCGAACTCGGCGCGCAGAATGGCATCACCATCCCGCTGCATGCCTGCGAGCATTTCTATCTCGTCACCGAGCCGATCCCCGGTCTGACCCGCCTTCCGGTGCTGCGCGTGCCGGACGAGTGCGCCTACTACAAGGAAGATGCCGGCAAGATGATGCTCGGCGCCTTCGAGCCGATGGCCAAGCCCTGGGGCATGGACGGCATACGCGAGGATTTCTGCTTCGACCAGTTGCCCGAGGACATGGAGCATTTCGAGCCCATCCTCGAAATGGGCGTCAACCGCATGCCAATGCTGGCCACAGCCGGCATCCACACCTTCTTCAACGGCCCCGAAAGTTTCACCCCGGACGACCGCTACTATCTCGGCGAGGCGCCGGAGCTATCCGGCTACTGGATGGCGACCGGCTACAATTCGATCGGCATCGTCTCCTCCGGCGGCGCCGGCATGGCGCTGGCGCAATGGATCAATGACGGTGAAGCGCCCTTCGACCTCTGGGAGGTCGACATCCGCCGCGCCCAGCCGTTCCAGAAGAACCGCCGCTATCTCAAGGAGCGCGTCTCCGAAACGCTCGGCCTGCTCTATGCCGACCATTTCCCCTACCGCCAGATGACGACCTCGCGCGGCGTGCGCCGCTCGCCCCTTCATGAGCATCTGAAGGCGCGCGGCGCCGTGTTCGGCGAGGTCGCCGGCTGGGAACGCGCCAACTGGTTCGCCCGTGAAGGACAGGAGCGCGAATACCGCTACTCCTGGAAACGACAGAACTGGTTCGACAACCAGCGCGAGGAACATCTCGCCGTCCGCAACAAGGTCGGTCTGTTCGACATGACCTCGTTCGGCAAGGTCCGGGTCGAGGGCCGCGATGCCTGTGCGTTCCTGCAAAAGCTCTGCGCCAATGACATGGATGTGGCACCGGGCAAGATCGTCTACACCCAGATGCTCAACCAGCGCGGCGGCATCGAGAGCGACCTGACGGTGTCGCGGCTGTCGGAAACAGCCTACTTCCTCGTCGTCCCCGGCGCGACGCTGCAACGCGATCTGGCCTGGCTGCGCCGGCATGTCGGCGGGGACTTCGTCGTCATCACCGACGTGACGGCGGCCGAAAGCGTGATCTGCGTGATGGGCCCGGACGCGCGAAAGCTGATCCAGAAGGTCAGCCCCAACGATTTCTCCAACGAGAAGAATCCCTTCGGCACGTTCCAGGAGATCGAGATCGGCATGGGCCTCGCCCGCGCCCATCGCGTCACCTATGTCGGCGAGCTCGGCTGGGAGCTCTACGTCTCGACCGATCAGGCAGCGCACGTCTTCGAGGCGATCGGTGAGGCCGGCGCGAATGTCGGCCTGAAACTCTGCGGCCTGCATACGCTGGATTCCTGCCGCATCGAAAAGGCCTTCCGTCATTTCGGCCACGACATCACCGACGAGGACAATGTGCTTGAGGCCGGCCTCGGCTTTGCGGTCAAGACAACCAAGGGCGACTTCATCGGCCGCGACGCGGTGCTGAAGAAAAAGGAAGCCGGCCTGTCACGCCGGCTGGTGCAGTTCCGACTGAAGGACCCCGAGCCCCTGCTCTTCCACAATGAGGCGATCCTGCGCGACGGCAAGATCGTCGGCCCGATCACTTCCGGCAATTACGGCCACCATCTTGGCGGCGCGATCGGGTTGGGTTATGTGCCGTGCAAGGGCGAGAGCGAGGCGGATGTGCTTTCCTCGTCATACGAGATCGAGATCGCCGGCGAGCGTTTTGCGGCGGAGGCATCGCTGAAGCCGATGTACGATCCGAAGGCGGAACGGACGAAAATGTAGTGCAGTTTCTTCCTTCTCCCTTGTGGGAGAAGGTGGCCGAGCGAAGCTCGGACGGATGAGGGGTGTTGGAAGGATCGCAACTTCAAAGGGTATAAGCACCTGACAGCGCCAGATTCTTCCTTGCCTCATTCCTTCGCGCACCCCTCATCCGTCTCGGCGCTGCGCGCCGATCCACCTTCTCCCACAAGGGACCTGTTGCACAGTACGAGAGAGTGCGGCCGGGATGCGAATACAGTGGTTCGTTGCTTGCCTCT